>DATDRI010000191.1:0-2083 GCA_035291825.1 Vicinamibacteria bacterium
CCGCCGAACATGCCGGGGTTGGTGATGGTGAAGGTCGCCCCTTGAACTTCCTCGGGGGCCAGGTCCTTGTGGCGGGCGCGGTCGGCCATCTCGTGCATGGCGCGGGCAAGCCCCACGAAGTTCATTTCATCGGCGTTGCGAATGACGGGGACGATGAGCCCTTCGTCGAGGGCGATGGCGACGCCCAGATGCACGTGCTTTTTCATCACGATCTGCTCGGGCAGCACGGAGGCGTTGAAGATGGGGAAGTCCTTGATGGCCTTCACGGTCGCCTCGGCCACGAATGGCAGGAACGTGAGAGGAACACCCTCGACGGCCTGGAAATCGGCCTGGTGCTCGTCACGGTAGTGCACGATGCGATGCATGTCGCATTCGGAAAAAGACGTGACTTGAGCGGAGATGCGCTGGCTCCAGATCACGTGGTCGGCAATTTTCTTGCGCATCGCGCTCATCGGCACGACGGTATCCTCGGGAGCCGGCTGGTAGAGATATTCGGCGGGAGCCTGGCCGGTCTCGGGAGCGCCGGGATAGTAAGGTGCCGAGGGAGGGGCAGGCACCAGTGCCTGGACCGGCGGGTAAGGATAAGGAGACAGGACCGCGAACGGGTTGGGCGGTGGCGAATAGGCCGGCCACGGATAGCTCGGCGGTGGAGCCGCATATCCTGGGGGCTGAGGCGGTGCCGGTGGGCGATGCTGTTCGATGTAACGCTTCACGTCTTTTTTTCTGATGCGTCCACCCGCCCCGGTTCCGGGAATCCTCAGGAGCTCTGGCATCGGGATCTGGTTCCGAGCGGCCAGGGACAAGACGGCGGGGGAGAGCACGTTGCTTTTGGAATCCGTCTCGGCCACAGCGGTTTGGCCTTGTTGCACGGGCTCCGCCGGCTTGCTCTCAAGTACCGTAGCTTCTTGTACCGCTTTGAAGTGTCCCCCACTCTCGCTCGAGGCGGGGACATCGACGGCGGGTTGTGTTCTTTCGTCGTCGGGTCGAGGAGCCTGGGACTTCGGCTCGCCGCTATCGATGACGGCCACCACCGTCTCGACGGCCACCGTCTCGCCTTCCTGAACCAGAATCTTCTCGAGGATTCCGGAGGCCGGCGCAGGGATCTCGGTATCGACTTTGTCGGTCGAGATCTCGAATAGAGGCTCGTCGCGCTCGACCCTCTCTCCCACTTTTTTGAACCACTTGGTGACGGTGCCCTCGGAAAGACTCTCGCCCATCTGAGGCATGACCACTCGAGTCGCCATAGTTTGTCTTCTCCCTCAATAGTCCAAGAGCTAGCGGGCCGCCGTCTCGATTCTCTCCGCACTGGGCAACGAGGATGTGCTTTGGCTCGACTCCGCGGTACAACCAGGCGGAGAGGTTGCGTCCGGTGGTGTTGAAGAGATCATCGGGGCGCAGCAGGCTGCCCACCCCGGTGGCGATGGCCTCGCGCCCTATCCCCAAGTAGACCGCTCCTACCACGCGGCCCTGCCGGTAGAGCGAGGCCAACCGCAGCTCGAAGGTCCGGCTCATCCGCATGGCGCGGTAGAGCCGCAGGAGTTCCTGGCGGGAGAGTTGGAGCGATCCCGGATCGAGCTCGGTGCGATCGATCTTGGGGTCGAGTCTAAACCACCAGATCGGTGTCTTGGTGCTCGCCACCCTAGAGCTCCTCACTTAACGGGGCCGCGCCAGCGGCTCTAAAGTGAGGGAAGTATAGCACTTTCCTCGAAGGCTCGGAATCCCTGACGCCTGCCGCGGGGATCGCTCGACGCTTTCGCGCCGCGTGGGACGGGCACAGCGCAACTCCCTAATGCCGCGCGGCGATCGCGGTGGCGGCCTCGACAGCCGTCACTCCGTCACAATCAACAGGAACCGAACATGTCAAACGAAGCCGTTTCTTTGCCGTTGCCCGAACCACCACTCGTCACCGTGTGCACGGAGGTCACTTTGTAGAAGCCGGGCCGGATATCGGTAGGGCGGACGGTGCAGGTCAGCAGCCAGAAACCCGAACTCGGCAAGGTGATGGTGCAGGGGATGGTGCCCCCGCCTCCGCTCAGCCTGTGCTCGACCCGGATGGTGAGCGGACCGTCGTAGGCGAAAACCA
>DATDRI010000192.1:0-2151 GCA_035291825.1 Vicinamibacteria bacterium
GGGATACCTCGCCCCGGACTTTACCCTGCCGAGTCTCGATGGGCAGACGGTTCGCCTGTCGGACTTCCGCGGGAAGAAGGCAATACTCCTCAACTTCTGGGCGACCTGGTGCGCTCCGTGTCGCCTGGAAATGCCCACGATGGATAAGGCCTACCAGGAATACAAGAGCCGCGGCCTCGAGATCCTGGCGGTCAATCTTGATGCCGGATCGAATAGTGTCGTGAAGAACTTCATGCACGAATTGAGTCTGAGCTTCCCAGCCCTCTTGGATCCCGACATGGAGGTGCTGCGCCTGTACCGGCAGTTCAGCATTCCGGCGACTTTCCTCATCGATAAGCAGGGGATTGTCCGACATCGGGAGCTGGGCTACCGCGACTGGACCGACCCGGAATCCCGGAAGCTGCTCGAGGCGATTGTGAGGTAGCGAGGTCGAGGACTGTCGGAGACCTATGATGAAAGACAGGCGCCTCATCGAGCGACCAATGCTCGTTGTGCTTCTGCGGGGGCTTCTCCTCCTCGCCCTCGTTGGGGTCGTGGCTGTCCTCGCGATCTGGAAAGGCCCAGCGATCCGATCCTGGTTGAGCGGACAACGGCCAGGCGGGGCGTTGGACGTTTTCGGGACTGTGCCCGACTTCTCTTTGATCGAGCGAAATGGACGACAGGTGGGACTCACCGATCTTGCAGGAAGAGTCTGGATCACCAACTTCATTTACACCCACTGCCCCGACACCTGTCCCCTCCAAAGTGCCGAGATGGCCAAGTTTCAGGCGGACTTCACGGAGGATAAAGATCTCCGACTGGTCTCCATAACCGTCGACCCGGAACGGGACACTGCCTTGGTTCTCTCCCAGTACGCAAGACGTTACGGTGCTGATCCCGAGCGATGGCTGTTTCTGACCGGCGAGAAGAGCACGATCTACCGGCTCGCCCTAGAGGGCTTTCGGTTGAGTGTGGCCGATCCGGCCGAGGGAGCGAAGAGTCGGCTTTTCGGGCCCATCCCTGTATTGGCGCATCATGGGGAGACGGGAAAGCAGTTTATCCACAGCTCCCGGTTTGTGCTGGTGGACCGTCAGGCCCGTATCCGCGGCTACTACCACAGCAACGACGAGGAGGCGCTTCAGCGTTTGCGTCGCGATGGGCGGGCGTTGCTCCGAGGAGAAAAATGATGGCGACCGGAACAGACCCGCGTACACGGCCTAAATTGCACCGAGGGTGACGGAGAAGGAGAGATGGGCCGAGGACTGCTGATCACGCTGACCGTTGGAGTCGCGCTGACCTTCTCAGGGACCGTGCTCCTTTCGGCTCCCCCGCGGTTTACTCCGGTCGATGAGCTCCACCACATCCATGGCCTTGCCGTTGATCCGAACGATCCCACCATCGTCTTCATCGCTACCCACGGAGGTCTCGTCCGTCTCGTGGACGGGAAGCGCTGGGAATACGTGGGCGAGGGTCGCTCTGACCTGATGGGCTTCACCGTTCATCCGTCAGAGCGGGGCGTGATGTATGTCAGTGGTCACCCCGATCACTCATCCCACCTGCCAAACCCCATCGGCGTGATGCTCAGCCGAGATGGAGGGCAGAGCTGGCAGCCGCTCGCCCTCGCAGGAAAGGTGGATCTTCACACGATGACAATCGGGGCCGATGGCAAAACCCTGTACGGATGGAACGTGAGCGGCGCGCCGGGACTCTACCGGATTTCGGTAAGGGACGGCACCTGGGCACAGGTGGACGCAAAGGGGCTGCAGAACGTTTTCAGTGTGGCGGCCCATCCGGAGCAATCCGATACGCTACTTTCCGGCACCCGTGATGGACTCGCAATGAGCCGGGATGGGGGAAGGACGTGGTCCTCTGGGAGTAAGACTCTGTCCGGGATCCCGGTGACAGCGGTGGCGTATCATCCAAAGAACCCACGGACCCTCTATGCCTATGCAGCACGGCCGGACCTCGGGCTCATCAGGAGCGAGGACGGCGGAGAGCAGTGGAAGAGCCTCGGTTTCTTCCTCGGCGAGAAGGATGCCGTGAACGTCTTTGCCATCTCGCCCCATCAGCTCGAGATCATCTACGTTTCCACCTTCACTTCGGATCTTTACCGCTCGGAAGATGGCGGGAAGCGATGGCAACCTCTGGTGAGGCACGGAAGGCCGGCGAGGC
>DATDRI010000193.1:0-2150 GCA_035291825.1 Vicinamibacteria bacterium
GAGGCTGCCTTGGCGCAAGCCTCCGAGATGTACCAGGCGGGAGACTATCTCGGGGCGCTGGCCAGGGCCGAGTCGGTCAAGAGCGAGGCGGATGCCATCTCGAGCGACGTAGCCCAGGCGCAGGCCAAGAGAGGTCGCGTATAAGCGTCGATTCCCATCAGGGAGCGGGTGGCGAACGCTCGCTCCCTGACGAGCCTGTTGGGGTCGACAAACACGGCGACGTTCCTGCGGTTCGCCGGCAGTTGAGAAGTCCAGCTTGGATCCTACTGGGAGGGGTGCTGTTGCAGATGACTTGCACCTCGAGGGGGCCCGATCTCGCCATCCTGGAGCTTGATGCGGCCCGAGAGCACTTGGCTTCCGCCCGCTCCCTTCAGGCCTCCCGCTTTGCTCCCGAGGCCTCCGCCCTGGCCGAACGGGCCTTTTCCGAAGCGGAGCTCGAAGTGCGGCGTCGGAAGGCGAGTCTTCTTGCCTTCACCGAGGGCTCCCGCTGGCGCCTCAAGGTGCAGCAAGCCTCCGAGCTGGCACGCATTGCGGCCTGGGTGGCCGAAACCGATCGGGACCGAGCAAGAAGAGAGGCGCAGACATGGGCCTGGGAAGCCGAGTCGGTGCTCGACGGACAGTTCGGAGAACGTCAGCCGGGTCTGCCGGCGGCGGTTCGATCCAAAGTCGCCCAGGCGCGCCTGATGTTGGTCGAGGCCGAATCCCTTCTGGAAGAACAAGACTTCTCCTCCGCGATGGACCGCGCACGCCGGGCGCACGAGCTGGCGGGTGGGGCTCAGATGGAAGTCGAGGAATTGCTCGCTCGGTTCGAGGACCCCGTCAACTTGAGACACTGGCGAGACTGGGTGGCGCAAGCCATGGGACACAGTAGGACGACCGGGTTGCGGGCGCTGGTCGTGGACAAGTTCGGGCACCGCGCCATTCTCTACGATCGGGGAAAGATTCAGCGCATCAGCAACGTCGAGCTCGGACACAAGAGCCTTCACCGGAAGGTGATGGCCGGGGACGGAGCAACTCCCGAGGGCGTCTACCGCGTCCTTCGCAAGAAGGGGAGCGGTCACACCTCGTACCATAAGGCGCTCTTGCTCGATTATCCCAACGAGACCGACCGGCAACGATTCCTTCAGGCGAAGCGTGAAGGTCGGATCCCAGTGCACGCGCGCCCGGGGGGATTGATAGAGGTTCACGGCGACGGCGGGCGCGGAAACGACTGGACCGACGGCTGCGTCGCGGTCTCCAATCGCGAGATGGACTATCTATTCGAGCGGCTTTCGGTAGGTAGCTCGGTGGCCATCGTGGGTCGATACGACGGAGCGGGGGGCCGGTGAAACAGGGTGTGCGTTTGCGGCTCGTGTCCTCTGGAAACGGTTCATCTGCCGCGTCCGGGCGCCGCTCCGCGTGGGTCCTGGTCGTTTGGTTGGCGGCCTTACTTACAGCCGGACTAGCGCTGCCGGTGGTGACGGGAGCGCTCTACCACTATGATCCCTTCCCCTCCGAAACCGGGAGCCGGAAGGAAGCAACCCTAAGCGAAACCGAGCCGGAACAGGCGCTCTCCGAGGCACTGCGCCTGGAGAGAGCCCTTCATGCCCTCCAGCCCGGAAGAAACCACATCGTGGTGGACACGTCCCAGAATCAACTCTACGTAAAGAAGGGCGACCAGATCCTCTACCAGGCGGTCTGCTCGACTGGCAGTGGCATGCTCCTGCGGGACCCCGGTCAGGAGCGGCAATGGATCTTCGACACGCCTCGCGGCTTCTTCCGGGTCTTCAGAAGAGCAGTGAACCCCATATGGACCAAACCCGACTGGGCCTTTGTCGAGGAGGGAAAACCGGTGCCGGGTAGTCTCGCGGAACGGCGCGACGAAGACACCCTGGGTGACTATGCCCTTTATTTCGGCGATGGCTACATGATCCACGGAACGCTTTATCAACGTTATCTTGGGCGCAGCATCACCCATGGGTGCATCCGTCTGGGGGACGAGGATCTCGAGCGCGTCTTCCAATTGTCTCCGGTTGGAACGCCCATCTACATCTTCTGATGACTCGAGCGAGAGCGGAGCTTGGCTCGTTTCTGCTCGCCGCCAGTTTGACGCTGCAGGAGGGTGACCCGAATCAGCTCGCCCAGCAGGTTCGATTCGCGTCGCAGGAGCT
>DATDRI010000194.1:0-5500 GCA_035291825.1 Vicinamibacteria bacterium
TGGTAGCGGGAAGAAATCGAGTGCCGAGTCCCGCGGCAGGAAGCACAGCCTTTCGGAGTCTCATGGGCGCGTCATCTCCTCGTGACGAAAGGGAGCAATGCATCTTAACCTCTTGGTGCCGGAACGAGCAAGACTTTGAAATCGGCGATGAGACAGGGCTAACATGGGCGCGATGCTGGATCTCAACTTCCTCGCCGACAACCTGGAGCTCGTTTCTTCACGCCTCCGAGACCGCGGTCTCTCGGTCGACCTATCGGAAGTCGCGACACGGAACGCCGAGAGAAAGCGTCTGCAGACCGAGATCAGTCAGATGCGCCACAACCACCAGAACGAGTCCCAAAAGATCGGGCCACTCATGAAGGAGAAAAAGCAGGAAGAGGTAGACAGCCTGCGCGGGAGCTTGCGAGAAGCTTCCAATGCCATCAAGGAGAAGGAGGAACGGCAAGCCGAGGTGGAGGAGCTTCTCCGTCAAATCGCTCTCACTCTTCCCAATCTCCCCGATGAGAGTGTCCCGGTGGGGCGTAACAGCTCGGATAACGTCGAGGTCCGCCGTCACGGGGAGCCCCCGAGCTTCGATTTCCCGCCCCGCCCGCACTGGGAGATCGGAACCGAGCTGGGCATCCTCGATTTCGACCGGGCCGCCAAGCTATCCGGCGCACGCTTCGTCGTCTATCTGGACCTGGGAGCAAGACTCGAGCGCGCCCTCATCAATTTCATGCTCGATCTGCAAACCGCAAAAGGCTATCGAGAGGTGCTTCCGCCCCTCCTGGTCAACGCCGCCACGCTGGAGGGAACCGGCCAGCTACCCAAGTTCGAGGAAGATCTCTTCAAGCTCAGAGAGCGCGACCTCTACCTCATCCCCACCGCGGAGGTGCCGCTCACCAACCTGCACCGCGACGAGATTCTGGATGGCGATCGGCTTCCCATCTACTACACCGCCTACACCCCCTGCTTCCGCAGCGAGGCAGGCTCCTACGGCAAGGACGTGCGGGGGCTCATCCGCCAGCACCAATTCAACAAAGTGGAGCTAGTGAAATTCACCACGCCCGAAACCTCCTACCAGGAGCTCGAGAAGATGACCGCGGACGCGGAAGATGTGCTGAAACGGCTGGGGCTTCCCTATCGGGTGGTCACCCTTTCCACCGGAGACATGGGATTTGCCGCCGCGAAGACCTACGACGTCGAGGTCTGGCTAGCCGGTGAGAACGGTTTCCGCGAGATCAGCTCGTGCAGCAACTGCACCGACTTCCAGGCAAGGCGGGCCAAGATTCGCTATCGACCGGACGCCAAGTCCAAGGTCCGATTCGTCCACACTCTGAACGGTTCGGGCCTGGCGGTGGGAAGAACGCTGGTGGCGATTCTGGAAAACTTCCAAAACCGGGACGGCTCGGTGAGCATTCCGGCGGCACTTCGACCTTACCTCGGCGGCATCGATCGGATCGACGCCGGTCTCAGGCTCAAGAGCTAGCCGCTCGGTCGGTCACCGGCTTGGTGGCGACTTTTCGGAGCTTGGGTTTGTCCGCCAGCTGGAGCTCCAGAGGGTCTTCCTGCGTGCGGAAACCCCTCTCCGGACGGCCGAGCAGAAAGCCTTGGCCGTGATCCACTCCCAGCTGCAACAAGGTATCCAGCTCTTCCTGCCGCTCTATTCCTTCTGCGATGATGGTGGAGCCCATCTTGTCGGCAAAGCTCTTGAGCGCCTTCACCATCTCCTGACGCACATAGCTGGCATCGATATCTCGCACCAGCTCCATATCGAACTTCAGGAACTTGGGGTTCAAGTTGGCGATCTTTTCGAGTCCCGAGTGTCCGGCCCCTATGTCGTCCACCGCGATGGAGATGCCCATCTCGGTAAAGCTACGAGCCGCTTCTCCGAAGAGAGAGTAGTTCTCGATGGCGTATTTCTCCGTTATCTCCAGAACGAGCTGCTGCGGAGAGAGCGCCAGCCTTTCCAGTGTGTCGAGCAGACCGGGTCCGGCGAAATCGGGATCGTACATGGAAGACGGCAGTATATTG
Organism: Vicinamibacteria bacterium; assembly: GCA_035291825.1. Taxonomy (GTDB): domain Bacteria; phylum Acidobacteriota; class Vicinamibacteria; order Marinacidobacterales; family DATDRI01; genus DATDRI01. Next base: position 2,014 of record DATDRI010000194.1, read on the forward strand.
ACGAAGAGCATCGTTCCCGCCGGGAAACCTTTTGCGCTTCGGAGAGCCCGCAGGCGACAAGCTCGATCGAGCTCGAAGACCAGATCGGCCTCCGCCGCGGTGTCGAAGAGATGAAGCGGACTATGAAAAACCGTTCCCTCCGGACCCCGCGAGAGGGCTTCATAACCCATCACCTCTCGACTATCTATCCGGTAGATAGGCTGAAAGAGCGTCCTTAACTCGTCGTTGAGAATGATCTCGAGAAGCTGGGACCGGCTCTTGAAGGCCCGCTGCAGCTGCTGGTAGCGGACGCACTCCCAGGCCTCGTTCACCAGGCGGGCGACCAGCCTTTCCGGCATCACCAGCGGGTTGTGCAGCACCAGTCCGTAACCTACCGGCACCTTGAGAGTCCCTCGCAGATACGGTGATGCCAGCTTGGCCAAGCGCTGGTTGAAGTAGTTCTCGATGCGGGCCGCGGCCGCCTCGAGCTCCGAGACGTGCGCCGGCCCACCCTTTCGCGGCGGCGAGAGAAAGACCAGAAAAGCGTCCCCCGCCTTATCGCTGGTGGACAGCAAGTCGCTGGCGCGGACCTCGCATCCTCGAAGATCTAGGAAAAGCTGACCGGCGGTGCCCAGGACGTTCTCGTAGGCCCGGGATCCATAGTCATGCTCGACCTGGCTGAGCTGAGAAATGTCGATGAGAAGCACCGCCATGCTCCCATGGCGGGCCAAGAGAAGAAGTATCTCGTCGAGTCGATCCCGGTACGGAAGGCCGTCGGTATCCATAATCTTTACGTACCCGCGCTAACCGAGAAGCATGCTCTCCCGCCGGACCCGTCCTGCTGCCGGGGACACGCTTCGCGACTGCCCTGCGGGCCGGTTTCTGCAAGAAACGTGCTCATTGTGCCGGGCCAGCCCTCCCGCCGCCGGGTCGCAAGACGGTAACGCATTCCCTACAAAACCCTATGGAATGAACGACCTGCTGCGGGAACCGAGCGCCGCCTTTCCAAGCCGAGAGGGGGCATTCACCCCCATCACCCCTCACCCCCCTGGGGGAGAAAATCCTCACTGGCTTCTTTTCTTCACAAGAATGCGCCGAGAGCCTGAACCGGCGGCGGGTAATGTACAATGGCCCAGGAGGGATGGCCGAGCGGTTTAAGGCGGCGGTCTTGAAAACCGCAGACCGAGAGGTCCGGGGGTTCGAATCCCTCTCCCTCCGCCAATTTTTCCCTGGTTAAGCCCGCCCGAAGAACTCGAGCGCGGCGAAACTGACCACCGACGCGGGATCGATATTCCATTGCTGGTACTTGAGCACTCTCCCCCTTATCTCGGTCAGCGGGCTCAGGGAGGCCAAGAACGTATAGAGCGGGGAGAAGCCGCACCACTTAAGCTCATCGCCGCCCGGTCGCACCAGATCGAATAACCGACCCCGGTCTCCCGCACAGAGCGTCTCCAGACGCTCGGCATCCCTCACCGTGATCTCAGACATCGGCCCCTGGCCGGCCTGGACGCCGATGCGATCGCCATAACGAGTCCCGATGTGCGAGAGATCGACACCCAGCAACCAAAACAGTCGTTCGCCATGACGGTCGGCAAGCTCGGTCAGCGCCTCAAAAAACTCGCCAACCCCCGGGTGCGACTCCGGTGGATTGCCGCTCTCCAGGCTGTCCGCGAAAGGACCGCACAGGATGGGCAGAATACGGACCGGGGCCGCCACGCGATGCTGCAAGAAAACAACCTGGAACTCGATCGAGTGCTCTACCGCGTGACAGTAATCCTCGACCACCACCGAGCGGGGCGCGGCGCGAGCCAAGGCACCCACCATCTCTTGGTCGGTCTCCGCCGTGCCCAAAGGCGTCGAGAAAGCCTTCCTGGTCAGCCCGAACTTCTCCGGCTCCCCGTAGTGTGACGTGCCCAGTATCACGAAGGTTCGATCGGCAAGGGAAGGATCGATCCGCCGAAAGGCGGCAGTGTAAGAGTCCCAGCCTCCCTCTGGACTGACGTGCGGGGCGGCCAATGCCAGGAGCGATCGGTCGTCTGGGATCTCGCCCTGCTCGCCAGGCCCGGAGGCCTCGGCTTCACGGAACCGTGCATCGAGCCGGTCGCGGAGCTCTTGGGAGCTTTCGGGATACGCACTACCGGCATGCGCCGCTCCCCGCACCGACGCCATTCCGAACTCGGCGTGCCTCCGGTCGCGGAGCTCGAAAAACACATCCGTTTCCAGAAACCCCTTGGCGTCGAGAAGAGACACGAAACGCCGAATGTCATCACCAAAAACCAGCTCGCCTCCGCCTTGCCGGGTGAGGAGAACCTGTGCGTCCAGCTCGGTGTGTTGGCCATCCAGACAGGCCAGAGTGAGCAGCAACGGTTGCGGTATGAGCAGAATGTCCTGGCTGTAGCCAAAGGGGTCGCGCAACACAACCCCGGGTTGTTCGGGGAAGGGAGAGGGCACCACGTCCAGAGTCGAACGAAGTCGAGGAAGATGCTCACCCATTGAAAGCCTGTGCGTCACGAAGAGTGTAGCACCGTTGACTCCTCAGGCACGTTATGGTTATCTGGGCATCATGTGGATCCCGGCCGTCGAGCTCGTTCTCGCGGCGCTCCTCCCGAGCAGCGCACCCGATCTGGAACCAGGGCGGAAGCTTCGGCAAGAGGGAAAGATCCAAGAGGCGATCCTTTTTTTCCAGGAGGTGCTCGCTAGCCAGCCCGACCCGCTCGATGCCGAGAGGGAGCTAGGGCATTGTCTGGTCCTCGCCGGTCGTTACGCCGAAGCCGTCGCGGCTTATGCGAAACTGGCGGCGTCGGACGACCCACGCCGGCAGCTGGAGGCGGCCAAATGGACCGGACTCGCACATCTGTACCTCGGGAACATCGAGACCGCTCTAAAGCAGAACCGCCGAGAGAGGCACCTTGCAGAGCAACTCGGGGAACGCTCGGCCCAGGTGCGCGCCACCTGGTACGCGGGCCAGGTGCACACGGAGCTCGGTCAGTTCGGCGCGGCCAACACGGCGTTCCTGGCCGCCTTCGATCTGAGCCCCGATGACCTCGATGCGCTTCACCTGGTGGGAGTGCTGACCGCCCGACAGGGTGATTGGGGCAGCCTGCGTCATCAGGTGCAGGATCTGGAGCTGGCAGTGGCCCGCTCCGGCGACCCGGACCCAACCGGGCGGGTATACCATCTGAAGGCCGAACTGGCTCTCGGTCAGGGCAAACCGCAAGAGGCTCAGGAGCTGCTGGAGAAGACTTCGATCACGAATCCCCTCTACCAAGAGACCATGGCCCGCGCTTACCGCGCTCAAGGGGACCTCCCACGGGCCGAAGCCACCTATGGAATCATCCTGCATTCCACCGACCAGCGGCTCGATGCGCCGCTCTATTACATGAAGGCCTTGCTCGGCATGGCCGAGGTGCTGGATTCACAGGAGCGGGGAGAAGAAGCCGCCTCGCTCTACCGCCGATTCCTCGAGCATTGGGGAAATGCCGCCGGCCCGCTACCCGGTGTGGCGGCG
>DATDRI010000195.1:0-14238 GCA_035291825.1 Vicinamibacteria bacterium
GTGGGTGCGAGGCATGAGTATATGTGCCATACTACACACATACATGTCAAGCTTTTCCTTCCAGCCACTCAAGTCGTTGAGGAGCCCAACTGGCAGTGGGCGTGCCCCCTCAAAGGTCAATCAAAACTGGGGGTGGGCAAGTATTGTTATTGTATTGACACGGAAACTGGCCGAGGCTATGATACCGAGTGCACTTCAGAGAAACCGCACCGTTTCTTAAGTGAATGCGGACGATTGCGGTCATCCCTGCCCGCTTCCGCTCTCAACGTCTCCCCGGGAAACCTCTCGCCAGGATCGGCGACCGCTCGCTGATAGAGCACGTCTACCAGCGTACCGCGGCAGCCCGTTTGGTAGACCGGATACTGGTAGCCACCGATGACCTCCGGATCCAGGATGCGGTGACAGCGTTCGGCGGGGAGTGCGTCTTGACATCGCCCGACCATCAAAGCGGCACGGACCGCGTGGCGGAGGCGGTGGCCGGCCTGGAAGTCGACCTGGTGGTCAACGTGCAAGGCGACGAGCCTTTCCTTCCGGCACGGGCCATCGATCAGGCGATTGGCGCCTGCCAAAAACAGGCGGTGATCTCCACGCTGGCAAGCCCAATCTCCACCGCCCAGGAATTTTGGGATCCCAACGTGGTGAAGGTAGTGATCGACCGCCGCGGTTTTGCCTTGTATTTTTCCAGATGGCCTATTCCCTTCCTGGCCACTCCGCAGATGAGCGCCGACGAAGTGCGTCGGCGTTTCGAAGAGGCGGCGGCGCCACCGAGCGGATCGTGCCTCAAACACCTAGGACTTTACGTGTATCCAAAGCCTCTTCTGCTGGAGCTGACGGGCAAAGGCCCGAGCCCGCTGGAGCGCTTGGAGCGGCTCGAGCAGCTCCGCGGCCTAGAAAGCGAAATGCCGATATACGTAGAGAAGACCAACGCCCGGAGCCTGGCGGTGGACACACCGGCCGATCTCGAACGGGCGCGCAAGTTGTTTGCCGAAACCGGAAGGCCAGAGAAGGAGGAGATGGATGCAGCGAACCACCTCGAACAAGGCTAAGTTCATTTTTGTCACCGGGGGTGTCGTGTCGTCCTTGGGCAAGGGATTGGCCTCTGCGTCTATCGGCCTACTGATGGAGTCGCATGGGTATCGAGTTTCTTTTCTCAAGTTCGATCCCTATATCAATGTCGACCCGGGTACCATGAGTCCCTACCAGCACGGTGAAGTCTTCGTCACCGACGACGGAGCCGAGACCGATTTGGACCTCGGGCACTACGAACGGTTCACCCAGGTCAAGCTGAGCCGGGCTTCCAACGCAACCACCGGGCAGATCTACGACACCGTCATCAGCAAGGAACGACGTGGAGACTACCTGGGAGGCACGGTACAAGTCATCCCGCATATCACCAATGAGATCAAGAGTCGGCTGGAGCCAGTAGCCAAGGACGCCGATATCGTGATCGTGGAGATCGGAGGCACGGTCGGCGACATCGAAGGCTTGCCCTTCCTGGAGGCAGCCCGCCAATTCCGGCAGGATGTCGGCCGTACCGGAGCGATTTTCATACACCTGACTCTCGTTCCCTTCATCGGCGCCGCCGGTGAGCAGAAGACCAAGCCCACCCAGCACAGTGTGCGAGAGCTTCGCGCCATCGGTATCCAGCCCGATATCCTTCTCTGCCGGACCGATCGCCCCCTCCCCCGCGATCTCAAGTCCAAGATCGCGCTCTTCTGCAACCTCGACGAGGAAGCGGTGAAGACCGCCAGAGACGTCGACACCATCTACGAGGTTCCTCTCTCGCTGTCGGAGGAGACCCTGGACTCCATCATCCTGAAGCTCCTCGAGCTGCCGCAAGGCAAGAAGGACCTGCGAGACTGGGAGGAGCTGGTGCAGCGCATCCGAAACCCGCAGGGCGAGATCACCATCGGTATCGTCGGGAAGTACGTGCGCTTGGAAGACGCCTACAAGAGCCTTTCTGAGGCCCTCGCCCATGGAGGCTTCGCCCATGGAATCAAGGTCAACCTCAAGTGGATCGAAGCGGAGGACCTAGAGAACGGTGACCTCTCCCCACTACAACAGGTCGACGGCATCCTGGTGCCCGGTGGCTTCGGCCAGAGGGGTACCGAGGGTATGACGGCGGCCGCCGGTTACGCTCGCACCCACGCCGTCCCCTATTTCGGGATCTGCTACGGGTTTCAGTGGTCGGTGGTGGAGTACGCCAGAAACGTCTGCGGCTTGAGCGGGGCGAACTCGACAGAATGCCAGCCGGACACCACCGAACGCGTGATCGTCAAGCTGGAAGAGCTGGAAGGCGTCGAACAGATGGGCGGTACCATGAGGCTCGGCGGTTATCCGTGCGTGCTGGAGCCGGACTCGCTGGCGCATCGAGCCTACGGCGTGCTGGAAATAATCGAGCGACATCGCCATCGATTCGAGTTCAACCGGCAGTACGAACACGTATTGACGCGCGCCGGACTGCGAATCACCGGTCGATCGCCGGACTCCAAGTTCGTGGAGATCGTTGAGATTCCGACCCATCCCTGGTTTCTCGCCGTGCAGTTCCACCCCGAGTTCAAGTCCCAGCCGTTGGCTCCCCATCCGTTGTTCCGGGAGTTCGTGGGCGCGGCCAGAGAACATCAGCGGTCCCGCCAAGGCAACCACCCCGTCGCCTCCACCACCAAGGAAATGGCGCAACCGCGCTAAGCCGTCCCGATTTCGGGTAAGATGCCGGTAGGTTCATGGCCAAGACTCACCCCACCGGCCCGGTTCAGGTAGGGACGGCGAAGATCGGCGAGGGCAATCCCTTCGTCTTGATTGCCGGGCCCTGCGTGATCGAGGAGGCCCACCATCCTTTCTTCATGGCGGAGCAGCTGAAGGCCATCTCCGAAGAAATCGGAGTTCCCCTCATTTTCAAGGCTTCCTTCGACAAGGCGAATCGAACGTCGGTGGAATCCTTCCGCGGGCCTGGTCTGGCGGAAGGATTGTCGGTGTTGGCAGAGATCCGGAGCCGATTCGGCCTTCCGGTCACCACCGACGTGCACGAGACACACCAGGTGGAGACGGTCGCTGCGGTGGTGGACCTCCTCCAAATTCCCGCCTTCCTCTGCCGCCAAACCGATCTGATCCTGGCCGCGGCGGGAACGGGTAAACCCCTGAACATCAAGAAGGGTCAATTCCTGGCGCCTTGGGATGTGCTTCACGTCGTCGAGAAGGCCCGCTCCACCGGAAATCGTAGCGTACTGGTGACGGAGCGCGGGACCAGCTTTGGGTATAACAACTTGGTGGTGGACATGCGTGCCTTCTCCATCATGCGCGAGACGGGATGCCCGGTCGTCTTCGACGTGACCCACAGCCTGCAGCTGCCGGGAGGAGCGGGAAAATCCTCGGGGGGCGAATCTCGCTTCATCTCCGAGCTGGCCTCCGCCGGCATCGCCGCCGGTGTGGACGCCATCTTCCTGGAGGTGCACGATCGCCCTGACCGGGCGCGCTCCGACGGACCCAATAGTTGTCCGCTCGATCGACTGGCCGCCCTGCTTCGACGCCTCCAGGCCATCGAGCGGGCCCTTCGGGAGATCGGTCCATGAGCCTCGACATGGCGCGCCGCGTCCTAGCCATCGAAGCTCGAGCCATCGAGAACCTCATCCAGCGTCTCGACGAGAGGTTTTCCCGCGCCGTGGAGCTGGTATCCAAGTGCCGGGGTCGCGTGGTGGTCACTGGCATGGGTAAGTCCGGTATCATCTGCCGAAAAATCGCCGCTACCTTGAACAGCACCGGAACACCCTCCCTCTTCCTGCACCCTGCCGAAGCGCTGCACGGCGATCTTGGCATGGTGGTGAAGGACGACGTGGTGATTGCGGTTTCTAATAGTGGGGAGACCGAGGAGCTCCTGCAGCTCCTAGAGAGCTGGAAGCGCCTGAGCGTGCCTCTCATCTCGCTGCTCGGTCGGACGCGCTCCACGCTCGGGGAGGCCTCCGACGTCGTTCTGGACGTGTCGGTGGATGAGGAGGCCTGTCCGATGGGTCTAGCCCCTACCGCCAGCACCACCGCTCTGCTCGCGCTGGGGGACGCGTTGGCCATGGCGGTTCTGGAGCAGAAAGGCTTCACCTCCGAAGACTTCGCGGTCCTTCATCCCCGCGGACAGCTCGGGTTCAAGCTGCGCCGGGTCGAGAATCTGATGCACAGTGGGGAGGAGCTTCCCCTGGTGAGAACGACCACCCTGATGCGGGACGTGATATACGAGATGTCTCGCAAAGGCCTTGGCGTTACCAGCGTCGTCGATGAGCGGGGACGCCTGGTGGGAGTCATTTCCGACGGGGACCTGCGGCGCCAGCTGGAAAAAGACGAGCTGATTCTCGGGAAGAAGGCGGTGGACTGCATGACCCGAAACCCCGTCACCATCGACCGACAGGAATTGGCCACTCGTGCCCTGGCGCTCATGGAGGAACGCAAGATCACGTCGCTGCTGGTTCCTGATGAAGTCGGCGGGATCGCCGGCATCATCCACCTTCATGATCTGTGGAGGCTGGGCCAGTATTTCTAGGGCGCCGATCGAGCATACCCATGCGGCCCGAAGGGCCGCTCGGCCGGGAGGAATTGCTCCTGGAATGCAGGGCAAGGGAATCCGGCCGTGTGTTTGGCCCGAACGAAGAGTGAGGGCCGCGAGCGAGGCGAAGAGCCGAGCGAGCACTAATTATGGACAACATTTTTCGCGACAAGGCGCAAAAGATCCAAATGCTGCTCCTGGATGTGGACGGTGTTCTCACCGACGGGACCTTTGAGCGTCAGGGCGATGACGAGGTCAAGCGCTTTCACTCTCGGGACGGCATCGGCTTGGTCCTGGCACGCAAGGCGGGTCTGAAGTTAGGACTTATCTCCGGACGGGAGTCGAAAGCGGTCATGTATCGAGCCAAGGAGCTGAAGATGGATTTCGTCCGGCTCGGCGAGGGTGATAAGCTATCCGCCCTCCAGCAGGCCCTGGAACAGGAAGGGCTGTCGGAAGAACAGATTGCGTTCATGGGTGACGACCTCCCCGACCTGCCCTTATTGAGCCGGGTGGGGCTCTCGGCGGCGGTGGCAGATGCACACCCTGAGGTCAGGACGCGCGTCCATTACGTGACACGGGCCCGTGGAGGGTTCGGGGCGGTCCGCGAGTTCGTGGATCAAATTCTTGCCGCTAAGGGCCTCCTACCGGACCTCCTTCAAGAATATCTGAGATAGCGATGAGAACATTGACCATGCTCTTCTACCTGCTTCTCGGTGCGGCCCTGGCCATCTTCGTCTATTCCAACTTCGAGCAAAGGGTGGTCATTTACTTCACTGGTAGCTATCGGACAGTCGATATTCCGATGTCGCTGGCGCTCTTTGGAGCCCTGCTGGCGGGCTTTCTGGTGTCGGCAATGCTCGCTATCGCCGATCAGTTTCGACTGCGAAGCCGTTTACGACACCTTCGAAAGACCAACGAGCGGCTGGAGTCCGAGCTCGCTGCGCTCCGCAATCTGCCCCTGAGCAATTTACCGGCCTCCGAGGGTCGGTCCGATTCCGAAAAAGACTCTCACCACGAGCCGGAGCGCCGCAGGGTCGACTGAAGCGGGCGCCGTCTCCCTCCATGAGCTCTAGTGAACAGATCCTCCTGGTGGCGCTCACCGCTTTCGTCGCCGGAATCGCCCTCGGCCTGCTCTGGGGGAGGCTGACCGGAAGGAGACGTTCGCCGACTCGCAAGGGAATCGGGGAGTCCCTACCTTACATCCTGGGGTTGGACCTCCTGGCCTCGCGCCAGATCGACCGCGCCATCTCCGCGCTCACCCGCGCCGCCCGCTCCGACACCGAGGCCATCGAGATCTACCTCATTCTGGGAAACCTCTTTCGTGAAAAGGGTCAACTCGAGCGCGCCATTCATATTCACCAGAGCATCCTCCATCGCCCCGGGCTCAATCCGCGGGAAAGAACCCACGCGCTTCTTTGCCTGGGAGTCGACTTCAAGCGGGCCGGCTTCCGCGACCGAGCGGTCGACACGCTGACGGAGGTTCTCCGTCTCGATCCGGCTAACTCCTATGCGCTCCTTCACCTTCTCCGCATCCATGAGGAAGAGCAGAACTGGGAGCAAGCCCTCGCCGTCCTGCACAAGCTCGATGTCGCCAGCGAAGAGCCGAACCCGACGCTCGCCGCTTTCCTGCATGATCGGACCGGGCTGTCGGCTCTCGCGGCGGCGGACGAAAAAAGCGCCGCCCGGAGTTTCGAGACGGCCATCAGCTACGACCGGACGCTCGCCCCCCCCTACCTGCACCTTGGCGATCTGCTGGAGCAACAAGGCGCCCTCTCGAACGCCGTGGAGCAGTGGGAGGCGCTGGTGCGGTCGCGCCCAGACTATGCCTACTTGACGTTCGATCGTCTGGAGCGGGTCTATCCACAAATCGGAGACGAGGCGAAGTTGGACCGGTTGTATCTAGACGCGATCGCGAACGATGGCAAGGATTGGCGCGCCCACCTTGCGCTGGCCAGCCGAAGGGCGCGCGAAGGGAAGACGGAGGAAGCCTTCCGGCTTTTGAGCGCTGCTGCGGCCAACAATCCGCACGCCATCGACGTTCATCTGGAATACTGGAATCTACTCCTGATGAACGGCGCTCCACCAGACCGAATACGGGACTACCTGGAGAAGGTTCGGGGCTCTATCTTGTTCCTCGACCCCCACGTCTGCGTCAAATGCCATTATCGAGCCAACGGTATCCTGTGGCGATGCCCCCATTGCCAAGAGTGGAACACTTTCGTGGAGGAAAGACTCTCTGCCCGACAACCTGCTACTGGCTAGCCTCTCGATGTAGTTTTTTCCAAACTTCTCCCACTTGTCTCTCGGTGTCTTTCAGATTGCCCGAGGTGTCGACGAGATAGTCTGCATAGCGCAACTTCTCCTCGATCGGTAGTTGCGAGTCGATGCGGCCCGCCGCCTCATCGCCAGACAGGCCGCGCGCCATCAAGCGCTCCACCTGTAGCGCGCGGGGGCAATGAACCACTACCAGCCGGTGGTAGTCGCGGTACGTCCCAGCCTCGACCATCAGCGCCGCATCGACCACTGCGACCTCGACACCCTTTCTTTCTGCCGCATCGAGGAGTCGCCGTTCCTCCGCGATCACTCGCGGATGGACTAACTCGTTCAGCTTAAGCCGCGCCGAGGAATCGGAGAATACGATCGCACCCAACTTCTTGCGGTCGACGGATCCGTCCGCTGCCAGGACGTCCGTTCCAAACGCCTCAGTTATCTGGCGTGCCAGCTCGGTCTCTGCCGCCAGCAAACGGTGGGCGATCTCGTCGGCGTCGATGGTGAAGGCACCCCGATCGGCGAGGAGTTTTCGCACCACCGTCTTGCCGCAAGCGATGCCACCGGTGAGCCCGACCCTGAGCATGCTGAAATCACTAGGAGGGAAGACGCCGCTGACGTGCCAAGCGCATCGTATTGTCGAGGAGCATCGCTATGGTGAGCGGTCCCACTCCTCCCGGGACGGGGGTTAGCGCACCCGCCACCTCCCGCGCCTCACGGGGATGCACGTCTCCCACCAACGTATAGCCCGTGGACTCGAGTTGAGCCAACCGGGCGGCGTCGTCGCCGAAGTAATCGAGAACTGCCTCGCGCTCTTGCACCCGGTTGATACCGACGTCCACCACCACCGCACCCGGCTTGATGAAGTCCCGCCTCACCAAAGCCGACTTCCCCATGGCCGCGACCAGTATGTCCGCCTCGCTGGCCACCCGAGCGATCTCGCGGGTCCTCGAGTGACACACGGTTACGGTAGCATGCTGATGTAGAAGAAGCAGCGCCATGGGTTTCCCCACGATGTTGCTCCTTCCCAGAACGACCGCCCGTGCACCCTTCATCTCTACTTTCTCGCGTCGAAGTAGCTCCAAGATGCCCGCCGGGGTGCAGGGCCTCGGACCGGGCTCGTTCAGGACGAGTCGCCCCACGTTGAACGGATGGAACCCGTCCACGTCCTTGTCCGGGTGGACACGAGAGATGAACTCGCTCGGATCGAGATGTGGAGGGAGCGGAAGCTGGAGCAGTATGGCATCCACCTCCTCCCTTTGGTTCAGAGAATCAATGTGCTGCGCCAGCGTCTGCCTGCTGGTGTCGGCGGGGAGCCGGATCGTCTCCGAGTAAATGCCCGCTTCACCCGCGGCCCGCGTCTTGTTGCGAACGTATATCTCGGAGGCGGGGTTCTCGCCAACCAGAATGGCCACCAAGCCGGGCTTGACCCCCTGGGCGATCAGCCCGCTTACTTCTCGCCGAACATCCTCGCGGATCTCCTGCGCCACTCGCTTACCATCGAGTACTCGCGCGCTCAATTCTCCTCCGCTCTCCCTCGTGGCCCCGGGCCTGTCCCGGAGCGGCACTTACCAAGACTCCAACATCCGTCGCGCCGTGCCCGTGAGCTCGCCGGCGCCCATGAGGGCGGAAATGACGGCCAGGCTGTCCGCACCGGCCCGAAGCAGAGACGGACCGTTTTCCAGAGTAATGCCGCCGATCGCCACCAATGGCTTCCCCACCACCTCCCTGACCCGGGCGATTCCTTCTGGCCCCAGGGGTCGATCGGTTTTTTCTTTGGTCACGGTCGGAAACGCTGGCCCGATGGCAACATAGTCTACCGGTAAACGCTCGGCCGCCGCGGCCTGTTCCACAGTGTGAGTGGAAAGGCCGATGATGGCCCCGTCGCCCAACACCCTGCGAGCCGCCATCGCCGACAGGTCGTCTTGCCCTAGGTGAACCCCGGCTGCTCTCGCGGTCAGGGCGACATCCACTCTATCGTTTACGATCAGGATGACCCCCATGGGGCGCGCGGTTTCCTGTGCTTCGCAAGCCCAGTCGTGGAAGGCTCTCCCGCTCAGCTTCTTTGCCCGCAGTTGGATGATGCGGCATCCGGCTCGAGCCAGCGCCTGAACCGCCGCCTTGGCGGGCCACGCCTTCTCGAAGGATGCGTCGAGGATCGGGTAAAGCTTGGGAAGCGTCTCGAGCCGCGGCGAGTTGGGCAAGGTCGACGAGCTCAGCAAGAGTCAATACACCGGGGCGGGGTCCTTTGCCAAGAAGCGCTCGAGAAAACGTGTGTTGTAGCGCCCGTTCCTAAAATCCGGATCGGCCAGGATCCTGAGGTGCAGTGGCAGGGTGGTCTTCACGCCCTCGATGACCGTCAGCTCCAGGCAGCGCCGCATGCGCTCGATAGCGGCCGGTCGATCGTCGTCGTGGACGACCATCTTGGCGATGAGGGAGTCATAGTAGGGCAGCACTTCACACTCGGAATGGGCGGCGGTGTCAACGCGCACCCCCGGACCTCCCGGGAGATGAAACGCGTGGATCGTGCCAGGCGATGGCATGAAGGTTTCCGGGTCCTCGGCGTTGATGCGGCATTCGATGCTCGCCCCGCGAAACGATATCTCTTTTTGTGTGAAGCCCAGGGTCTGACCAGCGGCGATACGGATCTGCTCTTTGACGAGATCGACACCGGTAACCATTTCGGTGACGGGGTGCTCGACCTGGATGCGGGTGTTCATCTCCATGAAATAGAAGCGCCCGTCCTCATCCAGGAGAAACTCGATGGTTCCAGCGTTCACGTAACCCACCGCGCGCACGCCGTCCACCGCTATCCGCGCCATCTTCTTGCGCAGACGGTCCGAGACCCCTGGCGCAGGTGATTCCTCGAGCAGCTTCTGATGCCGTCTCTGGATCGAGCACTCCCGCTCTCCCAAATGGACCACGTTGCCCCTCGAATCGGCTAGCACTTGAAACTCGATGTGCCGCGGATTCCTAAGGTATTTCTCCAGGTAGAGGTCCCCGACCCCGAAGGCCGCCTCCGCCTCCTTTTGCGCCGTGCGGAACGCCCGGGGAAGCTCCTCTGGCCCTTCCACGATCCTCATCCCTCGCCCCCCGCCCCCGGCAGAAGCCTTGAGAATGACGGGGTATCCGATCCGTTTCGCCATCTCCGCGGCCTGTTCCACCGTTTCCGTCAGGCCGTTCGACCCGGGAAGCACGGGAACGCCGGCTTTGCTCATGGTACGGCGGGCCAGCGACTTGTCGCCCATCAAACGGATGACGCGCGGAGAGGGTCCGATGAACTTGATGTGGCACGCTTCGCATACCTCCGCCAAGTAAGAGCTCTCGGCGAGGAAACCGTAACCGGGATGAACCGCCTCGGCGCCGGTGATCTCCGCTGCCGAGATGATCCCGGGTATATTGAGGTAACTGTCGACGCTTGGGGCCGGACCCACGCAGACTTCCTCGTCGGCGAAGCGGACGTGCAGGGAGTGTCGATCGGCCTCCGAATAGACCGCCACCGTCCGGATCCCCAACTCCTTGCAGGCGGAGATCACGCGCAGGGCAATCTCGCCGCGGTTGGCGATCAAGATCTTCTTGAACATGGACAGGATTTGCCGGTGGGAGGAGGCGGTTACTAGCTGCCCACTCGAAGGGCGAAGAGCTCATCGCCATATTGAACCGGCTGGCCGTTCTCCACGAACACCCGTACCACTTCCCCGGCTTCCTCCGACTCGATCTCGTTCATGAGCTTCATCGCTTCAATGATGCACAGGACCTGTCCGACTTCGACGCGGTCCCCCTCGTTGACGAAGGGAGGGGCATTCGGCTCGGGTGCGTTGTAGAACGTCCCTACCATCGGCGATCGTACCAGGGTCACGCCAATCTCCTCGACGGGATCGGCGGCCGGCACCGCGGCCACCGTGGCGGAAAGTTGGGCGATGGGGTTGTTGTTGGTTCGATCGACCTGCGGCTGGGGAAGGTCGAGGCCTTTCTTGATCTTCAGCCGGACTCCCTTCTCCTCGAGCTCGAACTCGGTGATTCCCTTTTCCAGGACGAGCTCGAGCAGCTCTTTGAGTTCGTTCAGGTTCAAGGGCAATCCTTTCCCTTACCGGCTCCAATTACCGGAGAAAGTGCTAACCATAGCACACCCACGAAATCTCCCGCAATTCCTGGTGGTTGCGACTGAGGATCCGGCAGCCGTCTTCGGTGACCAGCACGTCGTCTTCCAATCGCACGCCACCCTTGCCGGGAAGGTATATCCCGGGCTCTACGGTGAAGACCATTCCCGGCTCGAGCCGATCGGCGCGACCGGGAGAGATCCATGGGGCCTCATGAACCTCGAGACCGATGCCGTGCCCGGTACCGTGCCCGAAGAACTCCCCGAGCTCGGCCGATTCGATGACATGGCGTGCGGCGCGATCGACTTCCTGTGCTTCGATCCCGGGACGAACGCTTTCGATGGCAGCCTGTTGAGCCGCCGCCACCACCCGGTAGATACGCTCCGCTTCCGGCGCCGGCTCTCCCAGCGAAAAGGTGCGGGTGATGTCCGTGGCGTAGCCTTCCATGACCCCACCGAAATCCACGACGATGAGGTCCCCGAGGGCGAAACGGCGGTCGGTGGGGCGTCCGTGCGGAAGTGCGGAGCGGGGACCGGAAGCGACGATGGTATCGAACGACGTTTTTTCGTAACCATTCTGCCGCAGCTCATAGTCGAGCGCCGCCGCCAGGGTGCGCTCCGACACGCCGGGACGCATGGTCTCCCGCAACGAATGGAGCGTCCGCGGCAGGCCCCTTGCGGCGCGCTCCAGTGTCTCGAGCTCGCCGGCGTCTTTCACCACTCGCAGCTTCTCCACTAACCCACGCGCCCCGATCAGGTGCGTCGCTCCCTTAAGCCCGGATTCCAGAAACCTCAGTTGAGAGACGCGGAGGTGTGTCTCCTCATAGGCCAGGTTGCGGTAAGCGCCTCGGCGAACGAACTGCACGAGACTTCCTTCGTAAGTTCCCACCACCCGATGGATCTCGACCTCGCCGATCTCCTCCCGGGATTGGCTCAGGTACCTGGCGTCGGTGATGAGGGTAGCGACGGCATCGGACCCCAGCACCAGAATGCCGGCACTGCCGGAAAACCCCGTCAAATACCTGATGTTGGGGAGGTGGGTGACGATGAGAGCGTCCGTTCGAGACTCGTCCAGTCCCTCTACCAGCCGGGCGCGGCGGTCGGCGAACGGGTTCCTCTCCATGGGGTTAACAGTCGCAGATTCCTGCAACCGTGAGGGTCGGTTAGGCGAACTCTTTTTCCAGCCGGAGAGTCGCTCGTCGCATGACGAAGCGGGCCCGCCCGTAGTTGGCGCCGCGACGCAACGCCCCGAGCAGGATGTAATCTTCGGTGATAGCGACGGCCAGGATCACCAAGAGGTCGGTGGTGATCGCGATTTCCCGAAGATTGCCGGCTCCCACTTCCTCGGCCGCCTGACGCGTGCTTTTGAGGAGCGCCGTGCACTCCGCGGCTAGCGCTTCGAAGTTGATGCTCTCGTCGATGGCGAGTCTTTCAATTGGAATTCCGTCCAGGCCCATGACCACCAGGCCCACCCAACCGTCCACGCGCCGCGCCAGGTCCTGCAATACGTCAGAGAAAACCATCCCTACTCCTTCAGGATCTGCCGATGGCGGTGAGCCATCCTTGAAGCTCTCGGATCGTCTCCCGCAAGGCACGGACCTCCCGATCGCTCCTGGCAATAGCTCCCGGGTGGCGGCCGGAGACGGCCGAGGATCTAGTGATCTCTCGCGACGGAGTCCCTGGGTTCAGGGCGGCCTGGGACAGCAGCTCGAGCTCTTCCAAGCGGGCCTGGAGCTCCCGTTTGTTCGGTTGGGAAGCGACCAGCTGTCGGTAGACACTCACCGCTCGGTCCAGGTGACCCTGGGAAGCGTACAGCTCGGCGAGGGTAGTGGTGGCCAAGCCCGGTTGGGGAGGCTCGGCGGACACTCGGGTGCCCGGCCGCGGCTCTTCATGTTCTGCTGCCGCAAGCGCTGGAACCGGTCTGGAAGAATCAGGGGGTACCGGTATCCTTCCGAGATCCAGAATCTCCCGGGCTTGCCTTTTGAAGATGGACGTGACCGGCTGCTCCTCGAATTCTTCCTGCATGGAGCGCGCGTCGTCGGAAACCGGCTGAGAGGTTCCGATCTCTTGAGCCTGACGCTCGATGAAGACAGACGCTGGCTGATGCGCCGGCGGGATGGTCGGAGGAGTGCTCTGTTCGCCGGGCGGGGCATAGGGATCCGCGGATGGGAGAGGAGCGGCTTGCGCGGCAGCCACCGCCGCCTCGACTCGTCTGATGCGCTCCACTAGGTCGGCGTCGTCCGGCGACAGGGTGCTCGCCTTCTGGTAGTGGGCAAGCGACTCCCGGAGCAGTCCGAGTCCCTGGTAGGTCGCTCCCAGGAACTTGAGTGCCAGAAGGTTGTCCGGTACTTGCCGGAGAACCAGTTCGAACTCGGCGCGAGCTTCTGGGAGCGCACCGGCCTCGAGGAGCGCCCGCCCCAGCGCCACGCGCGCCGAGAAGTAGTTCGGGTGTTTCTCCAACCCGGCCCGACAGGTGGCGATGGCGTCTTCCTGCAGGCCCGCTTTTCGGTACTCCTCGGCGAGCTGGACGAAGATCTTCGAGTTGGGATCGGCGGCCAGCCGTTTTTCGAGATCCTCAATCCGGCTCATCTTGAGCTCACTTTGTACCAGTCTAACGCATAAAGGCGGAGCGGAACCAGGTCCGCTCCGCCTCTAGGTTTGGGGTCAGGGTCCGCTCTAAGTCAAGACGCTAATCGACCTCGATCGCCACAGCGCAACTGTCCTGGCACCCCGTCTGGGACTCGGTCGTGAAAAGAGTGACCGAGTATGTGTTGGCCGAGTCGAAGGCGTGCGCCACGCCGCGCTCCGCCGGGCCCACCGATCCATCGCCGAAATCCCATTCGTAGCGAGCGATGGTGTTGCCGGCGCAACCAACCGTAGTGTTACCGGTGAGCTGCCCCGCGGTGAAGAAGATGAGCTGACCGACGGCGTAGGCGGTCTGCCGCGGCTCCACAATGATGTTGCAGACGCTTCTCCCGGGGAACTGGGGACGGTTCGCGGCTCGCAGAAAGATATCGACCGAGCGAAAGACCGCGGCATTGAAGTCGTTGCCCGCCGGCCGTCCAGTGACGCTGACGACGATGTCATTCTCCTGATCGGTCCGGAAGGGCGCCCAGTAGCGCACGCGCGCCACGCCGCTGGCGTTGGTCACCGCGGACTCGGCCTTGGGTTCCGTACCTCCCGGGACGGGTCGGGGTCCGTTCAGAGGCGCAAGAACGCCAATATCGGAGAAGCTGCCCTCCAACTTGGCTCCCAAATCGAAGTTGATGTTGACGCCTCCCGCGGGCTGTCCGTTCTGATCCCGCAGCGTTACTTCGATGACCGAGCTGGAGCTCCCGTTCGC
>DATDRI010000196.1:0-8148 GCA_035291825.1 Vicinamibacteria bacterium
CTTGCGGATCCAAGACACGGCGCGAGGTCAGCGCCTGCGCCGTGGCGGCTTCACCGAAGCTCCCCGGGGTTTCCGGGCCAGCCAGCGAAGCGCCGCCCGGAGCCTGGGAAACACTCTCGAAGACGAAATACCCCAGGAGCAACCCGAACACCAGGCCGCCTACGAAGAAAACGGCGTTGTCCTTTCTCATGGCCCCTCAGAACTAGCCAGTCTATCCGTGCCCGGCGGCGGGAGTCAACACTCTTGCTCCCCTGAGGTCGGAGAGTGGAGCGGGCGGCCGGCACGTGATATAGTCCGCTTCCTCACATGAACACGGATCGAATCCGGAAGATCCTGGAAGCGGTCTCCCAACAGTCGATTTCGGTGGAGGAAGCTTCCCAAGAGCTCCGCCTCCTTCCCTTCGAAGACCTCGGGTTCGTGAAGATCGATCATCATCGCCAGTTGCGACGCGGTTTCCCGGAGACGGTCTTCGGTCCGGGGAAGACGCCCGAACAGATCGCGAAGATCGCGGCGCGGCTGGCTTCTCAAGATCAAAACGTGCTGGTCACCAAGACCACCGAAGAAGCCTATCGCGCCTTGGCGAAGGAACTCCCCGAGGCCCGCTGGCACGCCGAGGCCCGCTCCATCGTGGTGGAACGCCACCGTCGGGCTCGAGCCGGGGGGCTGGTGCTCGTCATGTCCGCGGGCACGTCGGACATCCCGATCGCCGAGGAAGCCGCCCTGACCGCCGACCTGATGGGCTCCCGGGTGGAGCGTGTCTTCGACGTGGGAGTGGCGGGAATACACCGACTGGCTTCCCATCAGGAACTTCTAACCCAGGCGACGGTGGTCGTGGTAGCAGCCGGCATGGAGGGCGCCTTGCCCAGTGTGGTGGCGGGACTGATCGCGGTCCCGGTAGTCGCCGTTCCCACCAGTATCGGCTACGGCGCCAGCTTCGGCGGTCTCTCGGCCTTACTGGCCATGCTCAATGGTTGCTCCTCCGGAGTGGCCATCGTCAATATCGACAACGGTTTCGGCGCCGGCTATCTGGCTGGTCTCATGAACGCCTCGGCGGCTCCCGCCGGTTAATGAGCCGGCTGGCGCCGGACAGGCTTGACAGCGAGCCATTTCGTTCTTAAATTGCAATAATGGAACGGCTTAGGGGACCGGGGGTCCGTCTTCTGAATGCAATTCCCAGGCCATGGCGGGCCTTGAAAGGCCTTGAAAAAAAGGATGGTCGATTGGGTCTTGAACGTGCTTCGAGCGAACTCTGGCGGGCCCGGTGGCGGTATGTGGCTTCCCTCCCATGAACCTCGCTGTCTGTAGAATCTTAGAATTAGACAAGATTTTGGATGTGCTCGCCCGCTTCACCGCGACTCCTTTCGGAGCCGAAACGGCGAGAAGTCTCGCTCCTTCTTCGGTGATGCCGGTGGTGCAGGAGGCTCTCAGGGAGACGACTGAGGGTCAGAAGCTGCTCCAATCGGGACGGAGGCTACCCCTAGAGGGCACCCCGGACGTGCGCCCACACCTGGAAGTGCTCGAGGTCGCGCACCAATCGCTTCCCGAAGGGCCCCTCCTTGAGCTCGCCGCCCTGGCACGGATCGCCCAGAGAATGGGACCGGAGCTCAAGGAACGTGAACCGCAGCTCCCTCACCTGGCAGAGCTGGTGGGCCGACTCCCCGATCTCCGGGAGCTTCGCCTCGCGATAGAAAGGGCCATCGATATAGAGAGCGGCGGCGTCAAGGACGATGCCAGTCCCGAGCTTCGTCGCTTGCGGGCGCGTCTGTTCAAGCTACGAAGAAGACTGGAGAGCATGCTCGAGTCCTATTTCAGACAAAAGGACACTCGGAAGATGCTCCAAGATCAAGTCATCACCGTGCGGAACGGCCGGTCGGTGCTGCCGGTCAGGGCGGAGTGTCGGGGGCAATTGGTCGGAATCGTGCACGGGACTTCGGCGAGTGGCGCTACGGTGTTTGTCGAGCCGCTCAGCACGGTCGAGATCAACAACGACATCGTTTCCGTTCAGGAACAAGAACATCAAGAAATCGAGCGCATCTTGCACGCCCTTACCGAGCTGGCGCGTTCCCAGAAGACCGAGCTCTCCCGAACCGTAGACATTCTCACCCACCTGGACATGATCCAGGCCAAGGCTTCTCTGTCCGACGCCTACCAGGGAGTCGAGCCGCGCCTCGCGGAAGGCAGGACGCTCCACCTCGTCTCGGCACGCCACCCTTTGCTCCTCCGCAGCGTCGTCGAGCGGCTGGACCAGGCTCCGCCGGCTCGGGAAGCCGTCCCCCTTTCCTTTCGGGTCGACGCCGAGAAGAGCGCCTTGGTTTTCACCGGTCCCAACACCGGCGGCAAGACCGTAGCGCTCAAGATGGCCGGACTGCTCTCGCTCATGGTGCAATCGGGGCTTCATGTCCCCGCGGACGCCGAGAGCACGTTCCCTGTATTCAAGAGAGTCTTCGCCGACATCGGAGACGAGCAGTCGATCGGCTCCAGTCTGTCCACCTTCTCCGCCCACCTCAGAAGAATCGTGGAGATGGAGCGGGAGATTGAGGAGCCTTCCCTCGTGCTTCTCGACGAAGTGGGTGCCGGAACGGATCCGGCGGAGGGAGGAGCCCTGGGGACCGCTCTCGTCGAGCACTTTCGTCGCCGGGGCGGCCTGGTGTTGGCTTCCACCCATCACGGCATGCTGAAGGCCTATGCCACCACCACGGCGGGCGTCGGCTCCGCCTCTTTCGAGTTCGATCCCGAGACGTACGAGCCGACCTACCAGCTGGTGGACGATTCGACGGGCCGAAGCCTCGCCTTCGAGATCGCGCAACGGTTTGGACTTCCCGAAGACGTGATCCGACATGCGCGAGCGCTCCAGAACCAGAAGGAACGCCAGGTCGAGGGCATGCTGGAGCGGCTGGAAGCGGAAGGCCAGCAACTGGCGCGAGATCGGGAGAAGATGGCCGGGGATCACCGCGCTCTCCAAGCTTCCCTGGGACGCCAGCGGGCGGTGGAAGAAGAGCTCAGCCGCAGCCGAGACGACCAGATGAAGAACATCCGAGAAGAGATGCGGGAAGAGGTGGCCCGGGCCCGCGACGAGATCCGAAGGATTCTCACCGAGGCCCGCGAGCGGAGCCTCTCCCGTCAAGGAGAAGTCGCAAAAGACGCCCGGGCGCGGCTTTTGGCGCTCACGGCTCGATTCCAGCCACCCCCCCGAGAAGGTGCGGTTCCTCTTCACTTGAGCGTCGGCGAGGCGGTAACCATTTCTTCTCTGCGATTGACAGGGCAAGTGGTGGAGGTCCTGAGCGGGAATGAGGTGGAGGTGATGGTGAGAGACAAGCGGCTGCGCATCCCGGTCTCCGAGCTGGAAGCGGCGGCTCCTCGAAAGGAGGTCAAAGCGTTCGGCGGCGCAGGCGCCAGCCAAACCCACCTGCCCGAAACAAAACGGGTTCCACAAGAGCTCAACGTGATCGGCTGCACGGTGGATGAGGCCTTATCCCAAGCGGACAAGTTTCTGGACGACGCTTTCCTCGCCGAGCACCGCACGGTGCGCCTCATTCACGGTCTGGGGCGCGGGCGGCTCAAGAACGCCATTGGCAAGTGGCTCACGACCCATCCCCACGTGGCCAACCATCAGCCGGAAGGAAGTGGCGCGGTAACGGTGGTGGAGCTCAAGAACTGATGCCTGTTTTCCCGACGAGTTTCATCGAGCAGGTGAGGTCGAGCACCGATATGCTGGAGCTCGTCGCTCAGTTCGTGCCCCTGAAGCGAGCGGGAAAGAACTTCAAGGGCCTTTGCCCCTTCCACGCCGAAAAGACGCCTTCGTTCAACGTGAGCCCGGAGAGGGAGATTTTCCATTGCTTCGGCTGCGGACAGGGGGGCGACGCCTTCAAGTTCCTCATGCTCTACGAAAAGATGTCCTTCACCGAGGCGGTCACGCAGCTTGCGTCGCGGGCGGGCATCAGCATTCCCCGACAGCACGCCAGCGGGCCCGAAGATCGGGAGAGAACCTTGCTTCTCCAGATTCACGAGGAGTCGGCTCGCTTCTTCCAGAATTCACTGATGAAAAATCCGCCAGCGCTCGCCTATCTCGAGCGCCGCGGACTCCGTCGGGAGACGATCGAGAAAGCGGGCTTCGGACTCGCTCCCGACGCTTGGACCTCGCTCTTAGAGCACCTGACCCGCAACGGAGCCAAACCGGAGATGGTAGCTCGCGCCGGGTTGGCCGTTCCGCGTCGGGAGGGGGGCGGTTTCTACGATCGTTTCCGCAATCGACTCATCATCCCCATCCGGAACGAATCGGGGAAGATCGTCGCCTTCGGCGGCCGGTTGCTCGGGCCAGGCGAGCCGAAATATTTGAACTCGCCGGAGAGTCCCATCTACAGCAAGAGCCGGATCCTCTATGGATTCGAATTGGCCAAGCCCGCCATCCGCCAAAGCGGTCTTGCCATCCTGATGGAGGGTTACTTCGACTGCATCCAGGCCTACCAGGCCGGGATCGACGAGGCGGTGGCGTGCTGCGGCACCAGCCTCACCGCGACTCACGCCCGCCTTCTCCGCCGTTACACCGATCGGGTGGTGGTCAATTTCGACCCCGATGCGGCGGGAGAGGCTGCCGCCGCTCGCAGCATCGATCTGCTGATCGAAGAGGGTTTCCAAGTCTCGGTGTTGAGCCTTCCGTCTGGTAAGGACCCCGACCGCTTCATTCTGGAGGAGGGCGGGGAAGCCTATCGGCAAAGGCTCGAGGCGGCCCGGTCCTTCGTCGACTACCTGATCGAAAGAGCAGCCCAGCGTTCGGATGTCGCCACTCCGCGCGGAAAAGTCGAATTTTTGAACGGCGTACTTCCCACGCTGGCCCGCATCCCCAATCAAGTCGAGCGAGTTGGCTACGTGAGCCGGCTGGCGGAGCGGGCGGACATATCCGACGCGGCGGTGGTGGAGGAGCTGCGCCGCCAAGTCATGGCTCGGGCGCAGAGGGTGAGCATCACGCCCCCACCGGCAGAATCGGTCAAGCCGGCCGAACGTGACCTCATCCGATGGTTGCTCCACTTGCCGGCCGATGCCCCGGCTCTGCTGGCCGACCTCGAAGAGGAGGACCTCCAGGAGCTTGCCACTGCCCCCATCTTGAGAGCCATGAAAGACCTTGTGACGTCGGATAGCCTTTCTACCGAACGCTTACTGGGCCGGCTGGTCGCAGAAACGGACCGGAATCTGCTCACCCGCATCGCCCTCGAGCCGTCCCCCTTGGGGCCCCGCCAAAGCCCTCGCGACTGCCTGAACCGCCTTCGCGAGCAGAGGTGGCGCCGGCAGCTTTCTCGCCTGCGCGCTAAACTTGCTCAGGGCGTAGACGTCGACAACGTGACCGCCGAGATCCAATCCCTGGCGCGGAGGATTGAGAGCTCGGGACGAATGGAGAGTCTTAGGTGATTAGGAGGGATAAGCTTTTGTCCATCGAAGAAAAGTACGACGAAGTAAGAACGCTCATCACCATCGGCAAGGAGAAGGGCTATCTTCTCTACGACGAAGTAAACGATATGCTGCCATCCGAGGTGAGCTCCTCGGAGGAGCTCGACCAGCTCTTCGATGCCTTCGGAAACGCCGGCATCGACGTGGTCGAGTCCGAGGACAAGTACAAGGAGCTCAAAGAGGCCGGCATCTCCAACTTCGACAAGGGAAGGAGAGGAGGAGAGATCGAGCTGGACCTCACTCCCGGAGTCCTCGACAAGACCAATGACCCGGTGCGGATGTACCTCCGCGAGATGGGCACGGTCGCTCTGCTGACTCGTGAGGGAGAGGTTGAGATCGCCAAGCGCATCGAGCGCGGCAAGCTGGCGGTGATCCGCTCCCTCTCAAGAACACAGATGGTGGCCAATGAAGTCCTCGCCTTACGAGATGCGCTCAAGCGGGGAGAGGTAAACGTCAAGGACTTCATCATCGTGAGTGAAGACGACCTTGCCGACCAAAAAATCGAAGAGCGTAGACACCAGGTCATTCTCCAAGTCAACAAGATCGACCGCACCTACCGGGAGTGCAAGAGCTACGCCAAACGGTTTGCCAAGCTCAAGAAGCGTTCGCGGGGCTACGTCAAGGGGAAGTGGAAGCTCGGCCGCATGCGCATCAAGATGGCGAACCTCATTCAAGAGATCGATCTCA
This sequence comes from Vicinamibacteria bacterium, assembly GCA_035291825.1. Taxonomy (GTDB): domain Bacteria; phylum Acidobacteriota; class Vicinamibacteria; order Marinacidobacterales; family DATDRI01; genus DATDRI01. The sequence continues at coordinate 6,130 of DATDRI010000196.1, forward strand.
CCGAAAGTTTCCTTCTTCGCATGAGGGATAAGGTACGCGATGCGGTGGAAACGATAGCGGCTGCCGAGAGGCGCCTGGTACGGCTCGAGTCTCGGGTCAACGGGATCAAAGGCCGGAGCAAGGCCAGGGACGAGGAGAGGAGCCGAGTGCGTTCCGAGGTGCGCAAGACGCGGGGCGGGATCCGCGCGATTGAGGAAGGGCAGGAAACGACCGCCGCGCAGCTGAGGAGAACACTCATCACCATCAGGCTCGGCGAGGCCCAAGCGCAGCAAGCCAAGTCGGAGCTGGTGGAAGCCAACCTCCGACTGGTGGTCTCCATCGCCAAGAAATACACCAACCGGGGATTGCAATTCTTGGACCTCATCCAAGAGGGCAACATCGGGCTGATGAAGGCGGTGGACAAGTTCGAGTACCGCCGTGGTTACAAGTTCTCCACCTATGCGACCTGGTGGATCCGTCAGGCGATTACCCGTGCCATCGCCGATCAGGCGCGCACCATCCGTATACCGGTTCACATGATCGAGACCATCAACAAGCTCATCCGCACCTCACGCAGCTTAGTGCAGGAATATGGTCGGGAGCCTACCTCGGAAGAAATTGCCAAGCGCATGGATATACCGGTGGCAAAAGTGCGCAAGGTGTTGAAGATCGCGCAAGAGCCGATTTCGCTGGAGACGCCCATCGGCGAGGAAGAGGACAGTCATCTGGGCGATTTCATCGAAGACCGGGGCGTGGTCTCTCCTGCCGAGCAGGTGATCAACACCAACTTGAAGGAGATGACGGAGGCGGTGCTCAAGACCCTGACCCCCCGAGAAGAAAAGGTCATCAAGATGCGGTTCGGCGTGGGGGATGGCAGCGAGCACACGCTGGAGGAAGTGGGACAGAGCTTCGAGGTGACTCGCGAGCGTATCCGTCAGATCGAGACCAAAGCGCTCCGCAAGCTTCGCCACCCCTCTCGCAGCCGCAAGCTCAAGGCCTTCCTGGAAGGCTCGCGCGTTTAGAGTATATTATCGGTGTAGCAAGTGAAGGGCCCATAGCTCAGTGGTTAGAGCCACCGGCTCATAACCGGTTGGTCCTAGGTTCAAGTCCTAGTGGGCCCACCAGTTAGGCCAGTGGAAGCTGGTGCCGATTCGAGGCAATGACGCTAAGAGCAACCTCCGATAGACGGGATGCCCCGCCCGGGCCGGACCGCGGGCGGGCGGCCGGTCCGAAATCCAAAGGGTGCCGTGGTGGCGCCCTTTTTTTTATGGCGTGATGCTCACCGAGCTCGAGAACCTCATCGCGCTGCAGAATCTCGACCTCCAGATCCGAGCCCTGGAAGCGCGACTGGCGCGCATTCCCGTCGAGGTGGCGGAGTTGGAAAAAGAAATCGCCACCGAGAGAGGGAACCTGCAGGCCGCCGAGAATCGTTTGAGCGAGTCACAGAAGGAGCGCCGAGCCCTGGAAGGAGACCTGGCGACGTTGGAGGGAACGCTCTCGAAGTACAAAGGTCAGCTCATGCAAGTGAAAACCAACGAAGAGTACAAAGCGATGCAGCGGCAGATCGACCACGTTCAGAACGATGTCGGACAGAAGGAAGAGCGGATCCTGCTGGGCATGGAAGAGGCCGAAGGATTGCAGGAGAAAATCAAAACGCGCCAAAAGGAGCTGACGGAAGGACAAAAAAGAGTCCGCTCCATGGAGGCCGATCTGGAGTCGGAAGAGTCTCGCCTTCGTGCCGAGCTCGAGAACCAGAAAGGACAACGAGAGGATCTTTTCCGGTCGATCGATCCCGACCTGCTCGCTCAATACCGAAAAGTGGCAGGAGCGAGAAACGGCGTGGCGATGGCGGAGGCCAAAGACGAGCACTGCCAGGTTTGCCACGTGAGGCTGCGGCCCCAAGTCTATGGCGAGATCCGCATCGGAGATCGAATCCTCCGCTGCGATAATTGCGGCCGCATCCTGTACTATCTGGGCCCGACTCCGACCGGCACCGGCGAGGAACGACCCGACCAGCCCGCCGAGAGTACCTGAGAAGCT
>DATDRI010000197.1:0-5406 GCA_035291825.1 Vicinamibacteria bacterium
GGTCACCCGGCGGACCAACTTCGGCTTGCGGGCCATGTTCTCCTTCGTACAGGGTTTCGACGACACGCCCGTGCCGTCTTTCGAGCGCTTCTACATGGGAGGTGAGAATCAGATCCGAGGTTACGACATACGCACCATAGGGCCCACCGCCGTCGACGACCAGGGACGAGCGTTCCTGGTGGGCGGAACCAGGATGATGCTATTCAACGTGGAGTATTACATTCCGCTGGCGGGACCGTTGAGAGCGGTGCTATTCTTTGACGCCGGTCAGGCCTTTGCCGATGTGGACCCGATAAGATTGTCGATGTTCAACCAGCTCGTCACTTCCACCGGAGCCGAGATGCGTTTCTTCGTCCCGGTTCTGAACGTACCGTTTCGGCTGATTTTCGCGTACAATCCAAACCCACCCCCTCTACAGCCGTCGACCGCGTTCCGCTTTGGGGTTGGGTCTACGTTCTAATAACCGAGCTCGTGGCGGGCCGGAGACTGCCTAGCGCTACGGGGTCGATCGAGTGCGGTCGCAGCGAGTCGTACGGAAGCATATAGCGATTCAAAAGGAGTAACCATGAAGTTCATCTCGTTCACCCTGGCGGCAGGATTGACTGTCGCCTTGCCCGGGTTGGGCGCCGGACAAGAGTCGAATCCCGCTCAGGCCTCGTCGCCGGGTGTCAGCCCCCAGGTCAAGATCGCGGTAATCAACATCGATCGGGTGGCGGCCGACTCGAACGCCGGTCGGGTGCTTTTTCAGAAGCTCAAGGAGGAGAACGACAAGCTGGCTGCGGAGCGGGCGCAGAGGGAACAGGAAATCCGGGAGATGCAATCCAAGCTCACCTCCGAGGTTCTGTCTGCCGATGCCCAAGGGCGTCTGCAACGGGAGATAGAGCGCAAGCGCACCGATGCCCAGCGGTGGCTGGAAGACGCGCAGCGCGAGTTTCAAGAGAGGCAACAACAGGAGGAAGCCGCGTTTCAGGCCAAGCTCGGTCCCATCGTGGAGGCGGTCGCTCGTGAACAGGGCATCGGCTTGATCCTGCGCGATACTCCGGGGATCACTTTCGTCCTCGATCCGAGACTCGATCTAACCCCTGCCGTCATTCAGCGCCTGAACGCCACTGAGATCGAACAGCCCACTGGCGGCGCGGGTACTGCTCCCCCGGCGTCGACTCCAAAGGCGTCCACTCCGCCGGAATCCACTCCGCCGGAATCCACTCCGCCGCAAAACTAGGGCGACCGAACGTCATCGTGACAGGGCTCGACATTCAGCAGATCATGGAGCGGCTTCCCCACCGCTACCCGTTTCTGCTGGTGGACCGCGTCCTGGAGCTCGATCCCGGTCGTCGCATCGTCGCCTTGAAGAACGTCACTTTCAACGAGGGGTTCTTCCAGGGGCACTTCCCCGGATTGCCGCTGATGCCCGGTGTGCTCATTCTGGAGGCCATGGCGCAGGCGGGGGGGATTCTGGTGCTTCCCACCGACGGGAGCGCGGCGGGCAAGACGTTCTACTTGGTGGCCGTCGATCATGCCAAGTTTCGGCGCACGGTAGTGCCCGGAGATCGGCTCACCATCGAGCTCAGCGTGATGCGGGCCCGGGGTAATTTCAGAAAGCTGGCGGGGCGGGCGGAGGTGGACGGCCAGCTGGCGGCGGAGGCCGAGCTGACGCTGACTGGAGTGGATCCAGCATGAGAGCAGCTACCGTCGAGTGCCATCCCACCGCCATCGTGCACCCCGGCGCGCGCCTGGCCGATGGTGTTCGGATAGGTCCCTATGCGGTCATCGGTGAGCACCTAACGATAGGCCGGGACTCGGTGGTGGAAGCGAACGCTGTCGTCGACGGATACACCACCATGGGCGAACGCTGCCGCGTGTTCCCCTTCGCCTCCATCGGTCTCGAGCCGCAGGATCTCAAGTTCCGCGGAGAGAGATCCACCCTGGAGATTGGCAACGACAACGTTTTTCGGGAGTTCGTCACCGTCCACCGCGGGACAGCGGGAGGAGGGGGGCGCACCGTCATCGGAAACTCGAATCTGGTCATGGCTTATTCGCACATCGCGCACGATTGCATCATCGGCAGCTTCACGGTCTTTGCCAACGGGGCGACGCTGGCCGGGCACGTGTTGGTGGAAGATCACGCGACCATTGGAGCCTATAGCGGCGTGCATCAGTTTTGCCGGGTGGGTACCTACGCGTTCGTGGGCGGCTATACGGTGGTGACTCAAGACGTGTTGCCGTTCTCGCGGACGGTGGGAAACCGCGCCCGCCTGTACGGGATCAACACGGTGGGGTTGGTGCGGCGCCAGTTCACTAGAGACCGGATCGCCAACCTCCGCCACGCCTTTCGCATACTGCAGCAGTCGAAACTCAACGTCTCGCAGGCTCTGGGGCGTCTCGAACGGGAGTCGGCCAGCGACGACGTTCGTCTCCTGGTGGATTTCATTCGATCCTCCAAGAGGGGGGTCGTCATCCGGCGCGGTCGAGAGCGGGGCGAGCCGATTTGAGCTCTCCATGAAGAGCCGACGCGAAGAGGCGTCCTACTCTCAATCCTCAATTCTTCACAACACCATCGGCCTCATCGCCGGCAACGGCAGCTTCCCTTTGCTGGTTCTCGATGAAGCGGGTCGCCGGGGGGTGAAGGTGGTGGTCCTGGCCATCAAGGGCGAGGCGGACTCCCGCATCGGGGAGAGGGGAGCCACCGTGCACTGGATTGGTCTGGGGGAGGTCAGTCGCGCCATCAAGCTCTTCAAGCAGGAAGCGGTGAGCCAGGCCATCATGGCCGGGCAAGTCAAGCACAAGAAAGTCTTCACCTTGCTCAAGCCCGACCCGGCATTGCTGCGCGTTTGGTCGCGGATGAAGACGCGAAACACCGACGCCGTTCTCGGAGCGGTGGCGGATGTGCTGGCCGAGGAGGGCATCGAGCTCATGGACTCGACCTGTCTTCTCCGTCCCTGGATGGCGACGGCGGGGGTGCTGGGAAGCCGCCAACCCAGCCGCGGGGAGAGGAAGGACATCGAGTTCGGTTTCCGAATAGCGCGCGAGCTGGCGCGGCTCGACATCGGTCAAACGGTAGTGGTCAAGGGTGGGGCGGTCGTTGCCGCGGAGGCCATGGAGGGAACCGACGAGACGATTCGCAGAGCGGGAAGACTGGTGTCCGAGGGACTGACGGTGGTCAAGGTGGCCCGGCCCGCGCAAGATATGCGCTTCGACGTGCCGGTGGTCGGCCCCCGCACCATCGACGTGATGGGCGAGGCGGGCTGCTCGGTCTTGGCTTTGCAGGCGGAGAAGAGCCTATTGCTGGAGCGCGAGGCGCTCGTCGCTGCCGCCAACCGCCGAGGCATCGTCGTCTTCGGAGCGGTGTAGCGCCTGTGAGCTCTCCCGGCTCTGGGCGTCCCGTCCCGGTCGCGGTCATCGGCGTGGGCGCGCTGGGCAGCCGGCACGCACGGCTGTACGCCAGCCTGCCGCAGGCGGAGCTCATCGGAGTTGCCGATACCGACCTGGTGCGGGCCCGCTCGATAGGACAGAAGTACGGCGTCCCGGCCACCGCCGACTATCGGGAGCTGATGTCGCGTGTCCGAGCGGCCAGCGTCACCGTTCCCACCGTGGCCCATCGCCAGGTTGCGGTGGATCTCATGGAAGCGGGAATCGACGTTCTGGTCGAGAAGCCCATGGCGGCCAGCGCGGAAGAGGCGGGGGAGATGCTGGCCCTGGCGCAGGAGAGGAACATCGTCCTGGGTGTGGGCCACACCGAGCGTTACAACCCCGCCGTCGAGGCGGTGATCGAGTATTGCCGAGATCCGCGTTTCATCGAAGTTCACCGCCTGGCGTCGTTCAGTCCCCGCAGCTTGGACATCGACGTGGTTCTGGATCTCATGATCCACGATCTCGACGTGGTGGCTTCGCTGGTTCGTTCGGAGGTGCGCCAGGTCGAGGCGATCGGGGTGGCGGTCCTGACGGAACGTGCCGATATCGCTAACGCGCGCTTGCGCTTCGAATCGGGCTGCGTGGCCAATTTGACGGCCAGCCGCATTTCACAAGACAAGATGAGGAAGCTGCGTGTCTGGGAGAAGGACAGCTATGTCTCTCTCGATTACTTGGACCAGGAGGCTTGGTCCTATCGGTTGGTGGAGGGAGAGGGACGTCCCACCATCGTGCGGAAAAGACTGAGCGTCGAGAACGAAGAGCCATTGAAGCGTGAGCTGGAAGATTTTCTGGAGGCGGTGGTCTCTCGCCGCAGCCCTCGCGTGTCGGGGGAGGACGGTTTGAAGGCGCTCCGGCTCGCCCACCGGGTCATGGCTGCGATTGCAGAGAGCCTGCCTTCCTAGGTTTCTTGCCCGCCCGATGGCGGCTGGCTATAATCCGGAAGACCCTCCCATGCAGCAACTTCGGGCGGCGCGGTTGGTGCGGGCGGGTCAAGGAAAAGGTTGCGATTGCACCGCACTGCCTACGGACATGGAAGAAAGCTAGCCGGCATTCGGCGCGGTGCGCCGGTTGCTCCGAAACGTAAGCGGAGCAACGCTCCCCATGACCGCCAAGCCTCGGTCCGAAGAGGCCTGGGGTTCGAGGCCTTCCTGGCGGTCGCCGACCGCGAGCACTTCTTCCTGCCCGGCATACTCCGCACCGGCGAGGAGCGGGACGTCGACCTCGCGGTTCCGGAGGGCTTGGCTCTCAGCAGCAGCCGTCGAGAGGGTTTTCTCCTCTCCACCATCCTCCATCTGATCATTGTCATCATCGCCATCGTGAAGCCCGATCTGCTGGGCCTGGCGGAGCGCGAGCCAGAGGAGCGTCAGGCTGAAGACCGGCTGGTACTGGTGGTGGAGCCACCACCCCCGGCTGAGCTCTTGACCCTCCCCCCCCTCCCATCTCCTCCGCAGCCGCAGGCCCAGCCTCAGCAGCCGGACTCCGATCGCATGAGGATTCCCAAAGCAACCCAGCCGGCGCCTCCCGACAAGCAACAGGACTTCCAGACCGATCTTCCTTTCTCGGAGGGCAATACCGACGAGTTCTATACGGAGGAGAAGCTCGAAGAACCGGGCCAAGAGGGGGAGGAAGGGGAGCGGCCGGACGAGGCGGAGAAGCAACTGGCCGACCTCTTGCCGAAGGATAACTTCCTCTTCGGTCAACCGGCCCCGCGGCCCGAGCCGCAGCAGCCGCCGCCCTCGCCGGGAGGGAATGGTCCGGATGGCGCTCAGGGCGGTGGCTGGCCCATCGAGGACATTCGCCGTTTCATGGAGGGAATGCAGTTTCACAATCCCGAGGGGGGCTTGGTTACCGGGAAGGACGACACGCTCTATTACGACGACAAGGGGGCCAACTTCCTTCCCTGGATCCAACGCATGCTGAGCGATGTGCGACGTAACTGGCTGCTGCCCTATACCGCCTCCTTCCAGCGCGGTCACGTTGCAGTCGCCGTTTCAG
>DATDRI010000198.1:0-3483 GCA_035291825.1 Vicinamibacteria bacterium
CCGGTGGTGGGCTTTCTCCTCATGGAGATGATGACCAGACGGGCGACCAACCCAAACATTACCACCAACGTCAAAATCACCGGTAGGATAACCGTCCAGCCGAGCCGAAGAGCCGGGGTGGGTATGGATTGCTCCTCGAAAAGAATGAGCGAGCCGAAGATCAGGGCCGCCACGCCGCCCAGCCCCAGAGCACCGAACGTCGGCGTGACGGCCTCTGCAATCACCAGGCCGATGCCCACCATCAGGAGAAGAAGCCCGGCATAGTTCACGGGGAGAACCTGGAACGCAAAGAAAGCCAGAATCAGAGAGATGATACCGATGACCCCGGGCAGTACCGCTCCGGGATTGGCCAGCTCGAAGTAAAGACCCATCACTCCCAGCGCCATGAGTATGTAAGCGACATTGGGGTGGGCGATGACCGAGAGAATGCGCTGGGACAGACCCATTTCGTGCTCGATGACCGATTCGCCGGCGGTGTGAAGCAGGATCTCCTCCCCGTCGAAACGGGTCACCGTCGTGCCGTCGAGCAGCTGCAGCAGCTCCGCCTGATCCGCCGCGACATAGTCGATGAGCCCGACCTCCAGGGCCTCCTCCTCGGTCCAGGACGTGCTTTCGGTCACGCCCTTTTCCGCCAGCTCGACCGGCCGGCCTCGCTTGGCAGCGATCGAGCGGATGTAGGCGGCGGCATCGGACTCGACCTTCTTGGACATGGTCTCGTCCATCGGCTCACCACCGCCGGATACGGGATGTGCGGCACCCATGTTGGTGCCGGGCGCCATGGCGGCCACATCCGCCGAGATAGTGATGAGAAAACCAGCCGAGGCGGCACGTGCACCCGAAGGTGCCACGTAGACGACCACCGGTGTCTTGCTGTTGAGAATCTTCTCGATGATCTCCCGCATCGCGGTGTCGAGCCCACCCGGTGTTTGAAGCTGGATGAGGACGAGGCTGGCACCCTCTTCATCGGCTCGGTCGATGCCTTCGGTGATGTACTGAGCGGTCACCCGGTGGATAATGTCGTCGACCGTCAGTTTGTGGATCGGTGCGGAAGCGGCGGGCCCGGCCAGCGCCACCATGGCCACCGCCAGTGTCTTCGGTCTGAGAAAAGAGCTCATCAAGACTAGACTGGAAGTATACATTGAGGTTGTGAGGGTGTCAAGACGCTCGATGCGGTAAGTCTATGAAATGCCTACCCTTGCGCTCCTCGGTCGCCGCACGGCGACCCCAGATGGGTGGCACCCCGATGCCAGCCGAGGGAGGCTAGACGTTTGAGCGCTCGGCCAGCCGCGGCGGTGATCGCCTTTTTTTCAGCTCTCACGCTCGTCTTGACGATTCCTCTCAGCACCCATCCCGCCAGCCGCGCCCTCGATCTCGGGGCCGACACGCGGCTCTTCCTGTGGACTCTCGCCTGGGATGTGCATGCCCTGCTCGAGCACCCATTCTCCCTCTTTCAAGCGAACATCTTCTTCCCCCACCCCGACACCCTCGCCTACTCCGAGCACCTGCTGGGAAATGCGCTGCTGGGAGCGCCTTGGCTGGTAGCCACCGATAATCCCCTGCTGGCTCTGAATGCGGTGCTCTTGATCTCGTGTGTCGGTGCCGGCGCCGGCGCCTACTTCCTCGCCCGCCGCATCGGTATCGGAGTGGCGGGTGCGTTGGCCGCCGGTGTCGTTTTCGCTTTCGCTCCTCCGCGGTTCTTTCGCCTCGGACAGCTCCACCTTGCCTCGGTGCTATGGATGCCACTCTGCCTCGCCTTCCTACATCGCTACGCGGGGGGAGGCTCCCTGAGACACCTCTTGGCGGCCTGCGTGTTCTTCACTTTGCAGGCACTTTGTGGAGGCCAGTTGGGTCTGTTCTTGTTGCTGGCTTCGGTCGCGTTCTTACTCTACGCACACGTTTTCGGGATACTGAGGCCGCGCGGAAAGATCCTCGTCCATCTCGCGATCGCGGGAGCCCTGCTGGGCGTAGGGAATACGCCGTTCCTGCTGCCCTATCTTCGGGTGCAGCACGATGCGGGCCTTCGACGCTCCCTCGACGAGGCGCGCGAGTGGTCGCCGAACGCAGCCAGCTTCCTCGCCTCACCGACCCACCTGCAGCGTGCGGTGCTTTCCCTCGTCCCGAGACTGGAGCGCCGCATTCTGGAGGGAGCGCGGGCCTATTTGTTCCCCGGCTATCTCACCTTGCTGCTGGCAGTCTTTTCCATGCGCCGAGAACGAGCTGCTTCGCCACCACTCGAGCGGGAGCAACCCCCACCGTCTCCTCGCTGGCTCGTTCTGTTAGACGCGGCGCTCGTCGTTACCGCCCTCGCAACGGTCGTGTTAGTGGCCACCGGCGGGGTGCGCTGGCACATCGGCAGCCTGACGATATCGGCCCGCGGGCCGGGAAGGTCGGCTTGGATCTTTCTCGCTTTGTTCGTCCTGCGTCTAGCGGTGGCACGCCGAACCGCCTTCGGCTTCAGAGAGCCGTGCCACCGATTCATCCACCAGGTGCGAGCCCAGTTGGAATCGCGGATGGGCCTGGCAGCAGGTTTCTACTTCCTCCTGGTCTTGCTGTCACTCTGGATTTCTTTGGGGCCACCGTTCGGCCTTTATAGCGCCTTTCACCGGCTGGTGCCCGGTTTCGATTTCATCCGCGTTCCGTCCCGCTTCACGCTTCTGACGCTTTTGGGGCTCTCGGTTCTGGCCGGTCTCGGATTAGACCGCTGGCTGGCCCGCCGGCCGGCCAATTACCGCACGGTACTCGCTTCCGCCGGGATAGCGATGCTGGTCGTCGAGTTCGCCTCCTTCCCGCTTCCGGCACCCTCCTATCCACTCACCCTCCCCCCCATCGACGAATGGATCGCCGAAAAGGCGCAGACGACCGGGCCCTTCGCCATCGTCGAGCTTCCCGTCCCCGATCCCAGAGATCCGGCGCGCGCGGCACGGTGGCACTCCACGTACATGTTGCATTCGAGGGCGCACTGGCAGAAGCTGGTGAACGGCTACAGCGGCTTCACGCCTCCCGAGCAGGACGCGCTCTTTCGCAAGCTGGTGAACTTTCCCGACGAAGCGAGCCTCGAGGCACTGGAGCAACTGGAGGTCAGTTACGCCGTCATGCACCGAGGGGCATATCGGGACGAGGAATGGGAGGCTGTGCAGGCGAGGCTCGGGCTATTCGGCGAGCGGCTCCGACTGGAGGCGACGAAGGGCGAAGACCGGGCTTACTTTCTTACTCGTCGGAAGAGGACTCCAACCGATCGTGGATCGTGATGAGCTTGGTGATCTCGAAGGTTTTGGTGCCGGCCGGGGTCTCGACCGTGACCTCGTCTCCTTCCTGTTTGCCTAGGAGGCCTTTGCCGATAGGCGAGGTGGTGGAGATGAGTCCGCGCTGCATGTCGGCCTCTTCGCTCATCACCAGCCGGTAGACCAGCTCTTCACTCTTGTTGACGTCGTAGAGATGGACTTCCGAGCCCAATGAGACTCTGTCGTGAGGGATCTTGGCCAG
>DATDRI010000199.1:0-4981 GCA_035291825.1 Vicinamibacteria bacterium
GTGACGAGGATGTCGTTCAGGTGCAGGGGCATGGACGGCGAGGGCGGCTGCGACTGCCCGAGGCGAATGACTGTGACCCCGCCCCGGAAAGCCTCGAGGGTAGCGATCTCCTGGTTGTCTTGCGCGAACAGCCCGGGGGGAAGCGAGACGAGAGCCAGCAAAATAAATAGGTTACGATTCATGAACATCAGCTGACCTCTTTAAATGTATGAGACGGCTGCGCTCCTTTCACCCGGGGGAGACACGACAGATGAAAGAAAGCGCCCGATGGACCCATCCCGGGCCTTACCCAATCCCGCGATTGCGATACCTACCTTTCAGCACTCTGTTCTTCCGGTATAGGTTGGGGGCCGTATATATACGTGCAACTGCCCGATTTGTCAATGCCGCGCAACCCTGGAGCTAGTCGTGGATGACGCGGCAGAATCGTCGCTTGCCGACCTTCAGAACGAAGCTTCGCGGGCCGTCCATGGGAAGTTCCTGATCGGCCGGGATGCGGTGGCCGTCGATCTGAACCGCCCCCTGGGTGATGAGCCGACCGGCTTCGCTCTTGGAGCTTGCCAGGCCGGTGTCGACGATCAGGTGCGAGAGCATCAAAGGTTGAGACCCCTTGCCGAGCCGGTACTCGGGCATGTCCTCGGGAAGCTCCTTCTTCCGGAAGACCGCCTCGAAGGCCTCTCCTGCTCGCTCGGCTTCCGCCGCGGAGTGAAAGTCGGCGACGATCTGGCGCGCCAAATCCATCTTGGCCTGCTTGGGATGGACCTTTCCTTCCTTTATCTCATTACGGAGCTTCTGAATATCGCCAAGGCTCCTGTCGGTCAGGAGCTCGTAGTATCGAAACATCAGATCGTCGGAGATGGACATGAGTTTTCCGTACATCTCTTTCGGTGGCTCGGTGACCCCGACGTAGTTGTCGAGGCTCTTCGACATCTTCTCGGCGCCGTCCAACCCTTCGAGAAGAGGAACGGTCATGATGACCTGCGGCTCGAGGCCGTACTCGCGCATGATGTCTCGGCCGACGAGGAGATTGAAGGTCTGATCCGTCCCTCCCAGCTCGAAGTCGGCCTCGAGGTGCACAGAATCGTAGGCTTGGGCCAACGGATAGAGGAACTCGTGGATGGCGATGGGTTCCTGCGCTTGGTAGCGCCGCTTGAAGTCATCACGTTCCAGCATGCGCGCCACCGTATACTTGGCGGCCAGGCGGACCATGCCCTCACCACCCAGTTTGCTCAGCCAGTCGCTGTTGAATGCGACTTCGGTCTTGTCAGGATCGAGGATCTTGAAGACCTGCTGCTTGTAGGTCTCGGCGTTCTCCTTAATCTGCTCCCGGGTGAGCTGCGGGCGGGTCTTCGACTTGCCGCTCGGATCTCCGATGAGGCCGGTGAAATCGCCGATGAGAAAGAAGACGGTATGGCCAAGATCCTGGAAGTGCTTCATCTTCCGCATGACCACGGTGTGACCAAGATGAATGTCGGGTGCGGAGGGATCGAAGCCGACTTTGACGCGAAGCGGCTTTCTGGTCCTGGCCGATCGCTCGAGCTTGGAGCGGAGCTCTTCCCGCCTCACCACGTCCACGGTGCCTTTGGTCAGGAAGGCGATCTGCTCGTCGATGTCCAGGGTCATGGGTCCGTTCGCCGCGGCGCAGCCAATCGATCCAGAAGGAGACCAATGGCCCTCGGATAGAGGCGGTGCTCTTCCTTGAGAATGCGGGCGGAAAGAGTCTCTTCGGTGTCGTCGTCTCGAACCGGCACCGCCGTCTGCAGCACGATGGGTCCATGGTCTAGCTTCTCGTCCACGATATGCACCGTGCACCCAGAGACCTTCACCCCGTGCTCCAAGGCCTGGCGCTGGGCATCGAGTCCCGGGAACGACGGTAACAAGGAAGGATGGATGTTCAGAATGCGGCCGGGAAAGGCTCGCACGAAATGCGGTGAAAGGAGTCTCATGAAGCCAGCCAGACACACCACGTCGACTTCGTGCTTCTTGAGCTCCTCGATGACCGCTTGGTCGAACTCTTCGCGAGAGGAAAAGTCTTTGTGGTCGATCACTGCCGTGGGAATTCCCGCTTCTCGAGCCCGCGCCAGCCCGGCGGCCGTCGCCACGTTACTCACCACCATCCCGACCCGCCCCGGGAGCTCGCTCTGTCGAACCGCATCGATGATGGCTTGAAGATTGGAGCCGCGTCCAGAGATCAGGACGCCCAGGGTGCGCCCGTCCGCGCTCAAAGCGAGCCCTCGTAGATCACGCGGCCGTCACCGGAGACGATCTCCCCGGCGAGCACCGGTGTCTCTCCGTTGCGCGACAGAAGCTCCACGACTTCCTTCTGATGCTCCCTCCCCACCATGACCACCATGCCGATTCCGACGTTGAAGGTGCGTAACATCTCCGCTTGCGAAACCGAGCCCTTCCTCCTCAAGTAGTCAAAGAGCGGCGGTAGGGGCCAGCTTCCCAGGCGGACTCGCGCCGCGGTACCCGGAGGTAGAACGCGGGGGATGTTGTCGGTGAGGCCCCCACCGGTAATGTGGGCCATGGCTTTGACGAGCCGTCTCTCCAGCAAGGGCTCCATTAAAGGAAGATAGCAGCGGTGCGGCGCGAGAAGAAGCTCCGCCACGGAAGCGCCCAGCTCGGCGACCGGACTCCCTGCCGTCAGACCTTCCTTTTCGAAGAAGATCTTTCGGGCCAAGGAGTATCCGTTCGTATGCAGTCCCGTCGAACCGAGTCCGAGCAACACGTCGCCAGGCGCGAGTGTCGTGCCATCGATGATGCCCTGCCGCTCGACCACGCCCACGATCGTTCCCGCCAAATCGTACTCGCCGGGCGGATAGAAATCGGGCATCTCCGCCGTCTCGCCACCGATGAGCGTGACTCCGAACTCCCGGCAGCACCGGACGATTCCTGAGACGACTGCCTCGACCACATCGGGAACGAGCTTTCCCATCGCCAGGTAGTCGAGGAAGAACAAGGGCCGGGCACCCTGTACCAGGATGTCGTTGATGCAATGCGAGACCAGGTCGTAGCCCACCGTATCGTGCCGGCCGGTGGCGAAGGCGATCTTGAGCTTGGTCCCTACTCCGTCGGTGCTGGCCACCAGGACGGGCTCGCGGTATCGGTCGGTGTCCAGGCGGAAGAGTCCCCCGAAGCCGCCGATATCTCCCAGGGCGTCTGCGGTGAACGTCGTTCGAGCCAGGCGGCGGATCTTCTCTTTGGCCTTTGCCGCCGCCTCGATATCGACTCCCGCCGACACGTAGTCCATGTTCTCTCAGCGGTTGTGCTTGGCCATCGCTACCGCCCCGAGGTGGATCTCCTGGAGGCTTCGCACGTCGAAGCGACCCCGTTGCAGGGCCTCGATACCAGAAGCGGTGGCGTTCGCGCCGGTGAGCGTGGTAATGCAAATGACGCCGCGCTGGACGGCCGTTTGGCGAATTCCTTTTTCATCGTGAAACGATTTTCTGCCCAGAGGCGTGTTCACCACCAGATCGACTTTGCCGCTAATCAGAAGATCCACGATATGGGGACGCCCCTCGTTGACCTTCAATACCCGCTCCACCGACAAGCCGTGCGACTCGAGAAAGGCTGCCGTTCCCCGCGTCGCAACCAAATCGAAACCCAAGCGTGACAGGCGTAGCGCCACGCCCACCAGCCCGGGCTTGTCGTTGTCGTTGACCGAAAGGAAGGCGGTGCCGGAAGTGGGAACCTTGTGCCCGGCCGCCATTTGTCCTTTGGCGAAGGCAGAGCCGAAATCATCGGAGGTCCCCATGACCTCGCCGGTGGACTTCATCTCCGGCCCGAGGACGCTATCCACCCCGGGAAACTTGACGAAGGGGAACACCGGAACCTTCACCGAAATCTGTGGCAATGGCAGCTCGTCGGGGAGCCCCAGAGATGCGATGGACTCGCCCAGCATGACCCGGAGAGCGGCTTTTACCAAAGGCACTCCGGTTGCCTTGCTCACGAAAGGTATCGTCCTCGAAGCCCTCGGGTTGGCCTCGAGCACGTAAACGATTCCGTCCTTGATCGCGTACTGGACGTTGAGGAGTCCCTTCACTGGCAGCGCTCGCGCGATCTGTCTTGTGTACTTCCGGATGGTGTCCAGATGCACCGGCTCCACCAGATAGGGGGGAAGAACACTCGAGCTATCTCCGGAATGGATCCCGGCCTCC
Source organism: Vicinamibacteria bacterium (assembly GCA_035291825.1). Taxonomy (GTDB): domain Bacteria; phylum Acidobacteriota; class Vicinamibacteria; order Marinacidobacterales; family DATDRI01; genus DATDRI01. The sequence goes on from DATDRI010000199.1 coordinate 4,161, forward strand.
TCGATGTGCTCCATGATCCCACCGATGATCAGATCCTTTCCATCGGAGAGGGCGTCCACGTCGACCTCGAACGCGTCCTCCAGGAAGCGGTCGATGTAAACCGGGTGAGTGGGCGAAGCCTCCATCGCGTCCCGCATGTATCCTTCCAGGTGCTCGCGGTCGTAGACGATGGCCATGGCTCGGCCGCCCAGCACGTAGGACGGGCGCACCAGTATGGGGTAGCCGATTCTCGACGCTGTTTCCAGCGCCTCCTCGAGCGATCGGGCGGTGGCGCTCAGCGGTTGCGGGATTCCGAGCTCCGCCAGCAGTGAGGAGAATCGCTTGCGGTCCTCTGCCCTATCGATGCTTTCGGGCGACGTGCCGAGAATGGGCACACCTTCCGCCTCCAGGGCGCGGGCGAGCTTGAGTGGCGTCTGGCCTCCCAACTGAACGATGGCGGCTTCCGGCCGTTCGGCATCGACGACGTGAAGGACATCCTCCAAGGTGAGCGGCTCGAAGTAGAGTCGGTCCGACGTGTCGTAGTCGGTGGAGACGGTCTCTGGATTGCAGTTGACCATGATCGACTCGATGCCCGCCTCACGTAGTGTGTAAGCAGCCTGGCAGCAGCAGTAGTCGAACTCGATTCCTTGCCCGATTCGGTTGGGGCCGCTCCCCAGTATCATCAGTTTGCGGCGCCCGCTCGGCTCGACTTCGCTCTCTACTCCATAGGTCGAATAAAGGTAGGGCGTGTAGGAAACGAACTCTGCGGCGCAGGTGTCGACGCGCTTGAAGCTGGGATGAATCCCCAGTTCCTTTCTCTTCTTGCGGATCGATTCCTCGCT
>DATDRI010000200.1:0-2432 GCA_035291825.1 Vicinamibacteria bacterium
TCTCTACATCCACGACACCCTGGAGCTGTTCGGTGCCTCACTGGGTGAGCTGCACCGGCTGTGGCTGGAACCGGTTCGCACAGCGATGGCCGCGAAGACAGCCAGGAGAGCGGAGACGGTCGCTCAGGGCTTGTTCGCCGAAGTGACCGACACGATTCGCGAGGCGGCGCGGATTCCACAGGACCGACAGCTCACGCCTGAGAACCTCCAACGGGCATGCGCATACGGCTTGGGAGAGGTTCTCGGGACGCCCGAGGCTCACTGATGGCTCAGTCAATCGATGCGCCTCACCCAGTCAGCTATCCTTTTGCCTCGAGGGCGTTTCCTGCGGAAAACGCGCCCGCTCCAGAAATCGCCGGGTGTAGCGGCGTCTGCGGTAGGCTGGCGCGAGTGAATGTGCTAGGCTTAGCCTTTCATGCGCGCCTGGCCGGGTCTTGCCCGGCTCAAGTTGGACATTCAAACGGCAAGGAGTTCGAGCATGTTCGCGAAGCGACTGACCGGGATAGGGTTTGTGTTTGCGGCCGTCCTTCTGGCAGGCCGGTATCTTTCCGCCCAGGAGGATTTCTCGAAGGTTGAGATTCAAACGGTGGACGTTGCTCCAGGCGTCCACATGCTCATCGGTTCCGGAGGAAACATAGGGGTCTCATCCGGTGAGGACGGCGTCATCATCGTCGACGACCAGTACGCCCCTCTCACCGAGAAGATCGCCGCAGCGGTCGCCAAGATCAACAACCGAGCCATCCGCTTCGTCATCAACACGCACTGGCACGGCGATCACACCGGCGGCAACGAGAACGTTGGAAAGGCGGGAGCCGTCATCGTGGCCCACGCGAACGTGCGCGAGCGGATGAGCCAGGAGCAGTTCAACGTCTTCTTCAATCGACGCACTCCCCCTTCACCGAAGGTAGCCCTTCCCATCGTCACCTTCACTCAGGACGTCTCTTTCCATGTGAACGGCGACGAGCTCTATGTATTCCACGTCGACCCGGCTCACACCGACGGCGATTCCGTCATCCACTGGAAGAAGGCCAACGTCTTCCACATGGGGGACCTTTACTTCTCCGGCGGCTATCCCTTCATCGATCTATCCTCCACGGGTAGCGCCCAGGGTATCATCGCCGCGGCCGACAAAGTGATTGCCCTGGCGAACGATCAGTCCAAGATCATTCCCGGCCATGGAGCCCTTTCCACGAGAAACGACCTCATCGCCTACCGCAACATGCTGAAGGACATCGAGTCCAGGATCACCAGTCTGATCGACCAGGGAAGGTCTCTCGAGGAAGTGAAAGCAGCCAAGCCCACCGCCGCTCACGACTCCAAATGGGGGACCGGCTTCATCAACGGCGATCAGATTACCGAGTTCTTCTACCGCAGTTACAAGAAGACCTCTTAGAACCGATCGGCTACGCCAACCTCGTGCGGTCAACCTGCCGACGAGGTGGCGTCGCTCCACAAGCTGAGGTCGACGAGGGACTTTCCCCTCCCCGACGCGCTCTGACCAGAAGATGGGCCGAGCTCATCCACCGCATCTACACGAGGTCGACCCCTTGACCTGTACCCGGTGCGGCGCTCCGATGAAGATCCTCGCCTTCATCACCAACGCCTCCCTCAGCACGCTTGGGCCATCTCGACCGAAAGACTTCGCGTCCACGACCCCCCACGAGACCTTCGTTCACTGAGCACCACCCCAGGGCACGCCACCCGTGCGCCTCCAGCCTCGAGAAAACACGGATTCCTCTTCCGCTCGACCCGCGTTCGCACAATTTCAGCTTCACCGGGACCCTTCACCCCCGGAAGTCGACTCCTCGGCGTGATTTCGGGCTCGTGCTTCCCGGCGCCCAGGGTTAGAAGCTCCTATCTGTCTCTGTCGCCCCGCAAGACCTCCAGTTCATTTCCCGGCGGTGAAGCCAGAACGCGCAATTCCGTCGCAGCGTGAAGCTGAAGGAACTTTCGCAAGGCGACCCGCTCGATGGCACGGAACCGTCTGCTGTGATGCTAGTGAAAAAGCTCTTCCGTTTCCTTCGAGCGAAAGCTCTGGATCACTTCTACAACGCGTCGCGTTGTACGTCTACCGACAGCCACGGCAGCCTGCCCTGCCTGTTCAGAGCACAGCCCCACATCGAATTGGCGCGGCCAGCCTTCCTGGCTACCAGTCTTCTTGTATTGACATCATGCGCTGTATAGGATTAACGAGAAGGAGAACGGACATGACTAAGATGCAATGTCTATACGGTACGGCAATTCTCTTTATGCTGAGCTCAGCCTTGGCGCTCGCGCAAACCCCTCAGCAACCCGCCCAGCAAACGCCACCCGCCCCCATGACCTTCTTTGTCACGAGCGTAGGTCCCGGCAATGGAGCCAATCTGGGGGGCCTGGCCGGAGCGGACGGCCACTGCCAGAAGTTGGCCGCAGCCGTTGGAGCCGGCAACCGC
>DATDRI010000201.1:0-2924 GCA_035291825.1 Vicinamibacteria bacterium
GGCACGACTCCACTTTGGGAGGAGCGCGGGACCTACGCCAATCCACGGTTATCTCCCGATGGGAAGCGTCTGTCTCTGACCGTTCTCCGCAATAACAACTGGGACATCTGGGTCTACGACATCGAACGGGGAGTCTCGACGCGCCTGACCTTCGAAGAGTCATCCGAAACCGAGCAGATATGGTCTCCCGATGGTGAATATTTGGTATTCAGCTCTGACCGTGACGGAGCCGACAGTTTGTACCGCAAGCGGTCCGATGGCTCGGGAGAGCTGGAGCGGCTCACCGAGAGCCAGCAGGCCCAGTGGGCGAGCTCCTGGTCGCCCGACGGACGCTTCATCTCGTACATGACGTCCACCACGGCTCTCGATTTGTGGGTTCTGCCTTTAGAGGGAGACCAGAAGCCGGAGCTCTTCTTGAGCACGCCCTTTGCCGAGTCGGACGCCGACTTCTCGCCGGATGGTCGCTGGCTGACGTACGCCTCCAACGAGTCCGGACGTCTCGAAATCTACGTGCGGCCGTTTCCGCCCGGGGGTGGCAAGTGGCAGGTCTCGGACAGTGGGGGTGGGTATCCTCGCTGGTCGGGCGACGGTCGGGAGCTCTTCTATCGCACCGACGACGGGATCATGGTCGCGTCCGTCGAGGCAACCGGCGCCACCTTCCGTGCCGGCAAGCCGCGACAGTTGCTCCAAGGATCGTTCCGGGGAGGCACGAACGGTGTGGCCCTGGCTGGGAACACGTTTGCCGACTATGAGGTGGCGCCGGATGGCCAGCGTTTCGTCATGTTCCCGAGTGGTGAAGACTCTGGGCAGGCGGAGCATCCGCACGTCACCCTGGTGACCCACTGGTTCGACGAGCTCCGTCGCACGTTTGCCGGCGGTAACTGAGTTCGGCTTCTCGATTCGACTGCAAGCTGACGTACAATTCCCCTAATCCCTGATGAGCCTTCAGGCGCGGGACGTGGGCGACGGGGCTTCTTCCAAGAAGCTTTTCTACGTTCTCCTACTGCTTCTGCTGCTGATAGGGCTCATCCTCCACCTTCGGTCGACCGAGTATCCCTTCCTCCCGGTCGACGACGCCTACACGACACTTCACAATGCGCAGGTGATGCGGGCCGGCGAAGATCGCAACTTCGGCACGACCCCGCCCTTGAGCGGAGCGACCAGCGCCCCGCATCTCCTTCTGGTGACCGGACTCCTCAATTTTTTCCCTTCCGCTTGGGCGTCTTTCGCGGCCGCATGGATAGGCGTTGTCCTCTACGCGCTCGCCCTCGCTCACCTCGCCTTCGTTCACCGGGCTTCGCCCGCTCAAGCGGCGCTCGTTGTCCTGGTCGGACTGGGGGTTGGTCTCACGTTACATCAACTGTTCAACGGTCTGGAGACCGGCCTGGCCATGGCGGGGCTGACCTGGGCGCTTGCTCTCGCCAGCACAGCCGAAAAATCGGGTTCACGATGGCCGCGGCTGGTGCTCTACGGCCAGCTTCCCTTCCTGCGTCCGGAGCTCGCGGCGGCAGCCGCCCTGTTTCTCTTGCTGGAAGGGTCTCATCATTGGGGGCGGACGGCATCGGTGGAGCGGACCGTCAAGGCGATGGGCGTAGACGTCGGGGTGGTGCTGCTGGCGGCGGCGCCGTGGCTCCTTTGGTATCAAGCATCTCTGGGGGTGCCCGTTCCCGCCAGCGTTGAAGCCAAGCGGCTCTACTTTGCGGAAGGCTGCTTGCCCGCCCGGATCAAGATAGACTGGGTGCTGCTCAGCCTGGCCGCTTTTGCCAGAACGATGGGACTCCTGGTTGTCGGTTTCGCTCTCCTCTTCCGATCGCGCCCCGGGTGGGTCGGTGTGGCCTTCATGGTGGTTTTCTTCCTCGCCTACTACACACTCTTTCCCGGGGCCCTCGGTCACTACGAACAGAGATACGTCTACGTTCTCGTGCCGGTTCTCCTATTCGGGTTCGTCTCTCTTCTCGCAGACTCGAACCGTTTTCTCCGCCACGGCGTTACGGTGATGCTGGTTCTGCTGGCCGCGCAGTCGATCTCGAACGGCGCGGCCGCTTGGAATCAGAACAAGCTGAACGCTCGCTTCACCGAGGCCGAGTTGGAGGGAATGGCCGCCTGGAGCCGAAACCATCTGCCCGGAGACGCCGTCTTGCTGGTCCACGATGTGGGATACATCTCGCACGCCACCGACTTCCGGCTGGTGGATTTCGTCGGCTTGAAGACTCCGTCCAGCGTTCACTTCCACCGCACCATGACTTGGCCGAGTTGTGGCGAGCATCGCGGCCAGGCCGTTCACCAGATCGCGCTCCTCGGACGCCCCGGTTACCTGGTCATGTTGCAAGGCTGGGACCGAATCTACCGGATCACCGACAGCCTTCGATCGCAAGGGTGGCGGGTGGATGAGGTGCGGTCTCCGCACGAGACCCACGCCTACCGAATCTACCGGCTTGGTTTGCCCGACCCACGATGAGACTTCCCCTCTCCAGCGGGTGGATTCCGTTGGCCCTCGGCATTCTCAGTTTCCTGCCCTATGCCAACTCTCTGGGATTCGATTTCGTCTGGGACGACCGCGCCCTCATCCTGGAGAACCCTCAGGTCCAGGACATCCGGTTGCTGGGCCAGGGACTGGTGTCCGACTATTGGAAGAGTCCGGATCATCCTCAACGGGCTCGTTTTTTTTATCGACCGCTGGTCACCGTATCCTTCTTCCTCGATTATTCGCTTTGGGGCGAGAATGCCTTCGGATTTCACGCCACCAATTTGATACTTCACGTCTTAAGCGTCCTCTTGGTCTACGCTTGTTTTTCCAGACTCGCCGATCGCGAGCTGGCCTTTGTATCGGCCGCCCTGTTCGCGGTTCACCCCGTGCACACGGAATCGGTCACCTGGATATCCGGCCGCACCGACCTCCTCGCTTCCATGCTCGTCCTCGCCTC
>DATDRI010000202.1:0-5892 GCA_035291825.1 Vicinamibacteria bacterium
ATACCCAGGTTCTCTCCCACGATGCCGGTACCGTTCCGGTGGGACTCCAGGCTGAGCAGAGCGTACTGTTCCTCCGCTTTGTAAGAGACGTAGACGCCCTCGCTGGCGTCGATGCCTTTGGGGATCCAGAAGAGCCGGTGAAGCCCCATGACGTGATCGATGCGAAGGAGCTTAGCGTGCTGCATTTGATGACGAAGATAGGCGATGGGATAGAGATACCCCTGCTCGCGTACCGCCTCTGGATGGAGAGGAGGGAATGTCCAGTCTTGGCCCATGGTGAAAACGCGATCAGGGGGAGCTCCCACCGAGGCGTCGAGAGCGAAGAGTCCCTGCTGTCGCCACACGTCGTAGCCGTGGGGATGAACGCCGAGAGGAAGGTCGAGGTAGAGACCGGTGCCCGATGGGCTTGTTTGAGATCCCAGTCTCTGGATTTGCCGTTCCGCTGTCCACTGAACGTAGAGATGGTACTGCATGGCTCGAGGGTCATAGTCCCTGGGTGTGACCGAACCCTCGCGCAGGGGCTGAGGCCAGGCCGGCCAGGGCTCCTTCCGGCGCTCCTGAGCCGCCCGGAACCGGGCGTAGTCCTCCACCTCCGGCTTGGCATCGACGAATCGCCGCAACCCGGACTCGACTTCCACCTCGTGATCGAAAAAGCTTCGGGCGAGTGGCTCGAGGACGCGTCGCTTGAGCGCCATGAGGCGGCGATAGTCGATGAGCGGTGCGGTCCGCGCCGCCTCGATCTGTTGCTGGAGCTCGCTCGACTCCAGCAGGGCGCGCGCCTCCGGGCTCTTTTCCAGCTCGGGTGTGCGCGTGGGGTCGATGAAGATCTCGTTCCAGAAGAGCCGGCTCACCGGCGAATAGGGACTCGGCTCGAAGGGTTCTTGCAGGAACGCGGCCAGCATGGGAAGCGTTCCCACCACCCGGCCACCCAACTCGGCGGTCCACTGAAGAAGCGTCTCCAGATCGGTGAAGTCCCCGGCTCCCCAGCTTCGTGAGGAGTGGAGCGCGTAGAGCGGCAGGAAGACTCCCCAGTCTCGCTCCAGCTCTTGCCCCGGCGAATAGGCGAGCCTCGGCGCAGAAAGGACCCGCGTCCGAAAGGAGTCGCCGCGGAGCTCGTGGTAACCGAAGGGAAGCTTGTCCGAAAGACAGAGCGCCTTGCGGACGAAGGCCTCTCCTTCTACGTCCACGCGATCGATGGCGGGCAGTGTGGACAGATCGAGGGTGAGCTCACGGGTCTCTCCGGTCTCGAATGTGAGGACGCATCTCACCTTCCTTTCGACCATCGCCTCCGGAAGGCGAAGCTCGATGGGGGGAAGCTCCCCGTCCCAGGCGACGGTGACCGGCTCGACGGGCCGCCGCGAGAGAGCCAGCCGCCGCTCGCGGAGGGCTGCCGGAACGTCCGCCGAGAGCTCGATAGGCGCGCCCAGCGCTTTCAGTGCTTGTAAGAGAGCCTCGGGGCGGGCGGTCTTCCGCCGCTTGCGCATCCCGAAGTAACTGGTCTGGATACCGTAGAGACGAGAGAGCTCGCGCAGCCCTTTGTGTGTGGATTCATAGGAAAGCGTCACAAACCACGCGTCCGAAACGAAAGAGGTCAGGGTGCGGAGACGAACCTTTGTAAGATCACGGGAACGTTGACCGCCAGCTTCTCACCGAGCGCGGTGAAGTGCTCCACCCAGAGTCTCGCATGCTCGTCCCCTTGATCGGCGCGGCTCCGGAAGTCCTGAAAGACGCTTCGCAGGAGGCGATAGTACCCGTTTTGAACCTTCCAGAGCTCCGTTTCGAAAGGCAAGGAGCGCGTTAGCTCGATGGCCCGCAGCAATTTTCTGACCCGTTCGGCGTTGCCGGGCTCGCTGGAGAGTTTCTCCGCTAGTCTCTCGATGGTTCCCTTGAGGGCGAAGGCGAGTGTGGTGGGATCCAAGGCCACGCCATCCACCCGGGCCGCTTCCAGCAACCCGTTGATTTTCTCCGAATCGAGCTCCTCGCTCTCCAACGCGTCGCGAAGGTTCCCGTTGATGACGACCTCGGCGGCGGTCGACAGTGCCCGCGGAGCAGGTATGCCGAGATCGGCGATGAAACGGATGGTAGGGGCGTAATGCTCGTAGATCTGGCGGTAGGCAGCCTCCGCGCTTTCCAACGTGGAAGACAGAATGAAATTCAGAATCCTTCGCTGCTCGTCGCGAAACAAAGATCGAAGCGAGTAATTCGACTCGCCGAAGTGTCGATCGAAGAGGCGTATGATCTGCGGGAAATCGCCGCTCTCGAACGGCTCGCTGACCTCTTGTAGAAAGCCTTGGTAGGCGTCTTCCCCCAGGAACTTCCTCACGCCCGCGTTGATGTAGTGGTCGCCGAAGTATAGAGCCCCGAAGCTCATGACCGCGGATTCCTGGGTGATGACCGAGGTGAGCTTGGCCCTACCGGCAACGAGTTTGGCGGTGCCCGCCTGGAACGTCCGATAGTCCTCGCGATCCACGTTGAAGCAGTACACCCGGGATTCCTTTGGATAGGACTCGAAAAGCGAGCTGACGACGTAGTGCGCGCCAAGTTCTTCCCAATCCACCATCGCCGGCCTGACGTATTGCTCGTAAACCGCCCGTCCGTCTGCCGGATCGCCGACGTTGCATTTGGCCTTCTCCAGCCGCTCGAGGAAAGGCACCTCCAGGGACTCACCGTTGAGGTCGTGGGAAAGCTGGAGAGCACGGCCGGCGTATTGGATGACTTGCACGGTCTCGATCCTGGACAGGTCGTCGAAGAACCATCCGCAGCTCGTGTACATGAGCATGGCGTGTCGCTGAAGCTCGAGAAGCCGCAGCGCGACGGTCTTCTCGGTCGGTCCGAGCGGCCGAACCGCGTGCTCTTCCAAGAAGCGATCGACATTCTCCGGGGAACGATCCAAGATGACGTCGATGTAATCGTCCCGGGCTCTCCAGGGCTCCTTGAGTAGCTCTCCCGCCTTCGTCTGGAAGCGAGGAGCGAGCTCGTCTCGCAGCCAGTCCAGGGCTTCTCTCAGCGGAGCCCGCCACTCTTGATTCCATTCGGGATGTCCGCCGGCCTGGCAGCCGCAGTTCGATCTCCAGCGCTCCACGCCATGGACGCAGCTCCACGAGGTGCTCTCCAAGATCTGCACGAAGTCGAAGGGAGGATGCTTCTCCAAGTACTCCCCGTAGTTGGTGAGTCGCGCCAGACCGTTTTTCTGGATGTAGTTCAAGGCATAGGCAAGCGCCATGTCTCCATGCCGATGGTGGTGGCCGTAGGTCTCGCCGTCGGTGGCGATGTGGACGAGCTGGGGCCAACTGCGGCCGTCCTCGGAAAAGGCACCCACCAGCCGGTTGGCGAAACTCTCTCCTCGCGTCAACAGGCCCTCGAAAGCGACTCCTCGGGAGATGGGACCGTCGTAGAAAAAAAGTGAGATGGACCGACCGGAGCTCAGCCGCTGGGTGTAGGCGTTAGTGGGATCGATACGGCCGCCGCTCGCTTCGCGCCAGTTGCGTGCCGCCATTCTCCTCACCTGGCTTGCTTGATAAGGCTCCAGAATGGTGAACCGGATCCCCAGCTCGGCCATGATGTCGAGGCTCTCGAGATCGACGGCGGTTTCCGGCAGCCACATTCCCTCCGGCTTTCTCTTGAAACGGTGCTCGAAGTCACGAATCCCCCACAGAACCTGAGTGTATTTGTCGCGCCGGTTGGCCAGAGGCAGGATCATGTGATTGTAGGCTTGCGCCAAGGCGGAGCCGTGTCCGGAGAAATGACTCTGACTCTCCTGGTCGGCATCCAAGATGGCGGCGTATACGGTCGGCGCCTTCTCCTTCATCCAGGCCAGCAAAGTCGGCCCCACGTTGAAGCTGATGCGGGAGTAGTTGTTCACGATCTCCACGATGCGGTCTTCTCCGTCCAGGATGCGAGAGACGGTATTGGGTTCGTAACATTCCGCGGTGATCCGCTCGTTCCAGTCGTGATAGGGGTGCGCCGTGTCCTGCGCTTCGATCGCTTCCAACCAGGCGTTCTCCCGCGGAGGCTGGTAGAAGTGGCCGTGAACGCAAACGTAGCGTTCGGTCACACGGTGACTCCTTCCGCCGACCGGACCCGCACCTCAGCGAGCCTTAAGAAAAATGGCTGCCAGTGGAGGAAGGGTGAGGTTCAAGGAGTAGGGTCGGCCATGCTGCGGTAGGGGCTCGGCCTCGAGGCTGCCCATGTTCCCCTGTCCGCTTCCACCGTAGCTCTGACTATCGCTGTTCAGCACCTCGTTCCAACGCCCCCCGATGGGGACCCCCACGCGGTAGTCGTGGCGGGGAACGGGCGTGAAATTGAAGACGGCCAGGATGGGCCGCTCCGACGGCCGGCCACGCCGCAGAAAACTAATCACGCTGTGCTCCCAGTCGCTGCCGTCGACCCATTCGAAGCCCATCGGTTGGAAGTCGAGCTCGTAAAGCGAGGGCTCGCTGCGGTAGAAGCGATTGAGATCGCCGACCCATAGCCTCACCCCGGCGTGGGAGGTCTCGTCCAGCAGGTGCCACTCCAGGCTCTCGTCGTGGGACCATTCCCGCCATTGACCCAACTCGCCACCCATGAAGAGGAGCTTCTTGCCCGGTTGCCCGAACATGTAGCCGTAGAGCAGCCTGAGATTGGCGAACTTCTGCCACAGGTCTCCCGCCATCCTCCCCAGCAGGGACCCCTTGCCGAATACCACTTCGTCGTGCGAAAGCGGCAGCACGAAGTTCTCGTGGGCAGCGTAGAGCGCCCTGAAGGTGAGCTGGTCGTGGTGATACTTCCGGTGGATGGGCTCCTTCGACATGTAGCTCAGGGTGTCGTGCATCCAGCCCATGTCCCATTTGAGACCGAACCCCAATCCTCCCAGGTAGGTCGGCCGGGAGACGAGGGGCCAGGCGGTGGATTCTTCGGCGATGGTCTGAACGTCCGGGTAGGAGCGATACACTTCTTCGTTGAGCCGCCTCAGAAAGATGATGGCGGGGATGTTCTCGTTTCCGCCGAACTCGTTGGGCACCCATTCTCCTTCCTTTCTTGAGTAGTCCAGGTAAAGCATGGAGGCAACGGCATCCACCCGCAACCCGTCGACATGGTACTTATCGAGCCAATAGAGGGCACTGCTGATCAAGAAGGAGCGTGTCTCATTGCGTCCGTAATTGAAGATGAGGCTGCCCCAGTCTTGATGAAGACCCTGGCGGGGATCGGCGTGCTCGAACAAATGGGTGCCGTCGAAGAAACCGAGGCCGTGCTCATCGGTGGTGAAGTGTGAGGGGACCCAGTCCAGTAGGACGCCGATCCCGTTCTGATGGAGCACGTCGACAAGGTACATCAGATCCTGCGGCGTTCCGTAGCGGCTGGTGGGCGCGAAGTATCCGGTGGTCTGATAACCCCAAGAGCCGTAGAAGGGATGCTCGGTGAGCGGCAGGAACTCGACGTGGGTGAAGCCCATCTCCTGTACGTACTCCGCCAACCGAGGTGCAACCTCTCGATAGCTGAGCGAGCGATTGCCTTGCTCGGGTACGCGCCGCCAGGACCCCAGATGGACCTCGTAGATACTCATGGGGGCCTCCAGGGAGTTGCGGCCTCGCCGGGCGTTCATCCAGCTTTCGTCGCCCCACTGGTAGTCAAGGTCCCAGACCACCGAAGCGGTGCGAGGCGGCGTTTCGTGATGGAATGCAAAAGGGTCGGCCTTGTCGGCCCGATAGCCGCCATGTCGAGAGGCGACGTGATACTTGTAGATGGAGCCTTTTCCCGCACCCGCTATGAAACCCTCCCAGATTCCCGATCGGTCGCGAGGGCGGAGAGGATGGGCGGTGTTATCCCAGCCGTTGAAATCACCAACCACGTGCACCGATCTGGCGTCGGGAGCCCAGACGGCGAAGTGGGCTCCCTGCTGTCCCTGCGCTTGGT
>DATDRI010000203.1:0-1979 GCA_035291825.1 Vicinamibacteria bacterium
TTACTTTGATTCCTTCCTCAAGCAAGGAGCGCAGGCCATGTTGCGAAGCGATTCGATTTTCCTGGGGATGGCGGTTTTCGTCGCCGGGGGGACACTCGCCTCCGGGGGAACCAACGAAATCACCTACGCCAGGCACGTCGCTCCACTCCTCCAGAAACACTGCCAGGACTGCCACCGGCCGAGCCAGATCGCTCCGATGTCGCTTCTGACCTACGAGGAGACGAGGCCCTGGGCGGAGTCGATTCGAGAGAACGTCGTCGTCGGCATCATGCCTCCCTGGCACGCCGACCCGCGCTACGGGAGCTTCGCGAACGACAGGCGCCTCACCAAAGAGGAAATCGACACCATCGTAGCCTGGGTGGATGCCGGCGCGCCGAGAGGAGATCTCTCCGATCTTCCTCCGCCGAGGGAGTTCGCCGAGGGCTGGGCCATCGGAAAGCCGGATCTCGTCCTGACGATGCAGGAGGAGTACGAGCTCGGCGCCGAAGGACCGGACCAGTACATCTACTTCGCCATCCCCACGAACTTCACCGAGGACCGCTACATCGAGGCCGTCGAGGTCCAGCCGGGGAACCGCTCCATCGTGCATCACGTTCTCGCCTACGTGCAGCCAGGCGGGGCAGGGGTGCTTTCCCGCGCCGACACCGATCGCTACAACGAGGGTTTAGGCGTCCCCATGTTCTTTGGAGAGGGCCATGCGATCCGTGTGTTACCCGACGCCCCGGTTCACGACGACGCCTGCGCCCTTCCCGATGGAGGCTCGGCGCTCTCGATGGACATGACCAGCGGGCGGCGGAGGCTCCTGACGGGTTTCGCTCCTGGCGCGAGAGGCGACCTGTGGACGGAAGGGCTGGGAAAGCTCGTTCCCGCGGGATCCGAAATCCTCTTTCAGGTGCACTACAACCGGACTGGGAAAGTGGAGCGCGACCGCAGCAGCATCGGTTTCGTCTTCGCCAAAGAGCCCCCCCAGAAGGTCGTCGAGGCCTACTGGGTCTCCAACTACTACTTCCGCATTCCTCCGGGTGCTGCGGATCACGAGGTCACGGGCTGCTACACCTTCGACAAGGACGTCGAGATCCTGAGCTACTTCCCTCACATGCACTTCCGGGGCAAGGACATGATGATCCGCGCGATCTACCCGAGCGGAGAGACGGAAATCCTCTTCAACGTCCCGGGCTATGACTTCAGCTGGCAGACGACGTACCTGTTGAATGAGCGTAAATGGATCCCGGGCGGCACGAAAATCCTCGTCACCGCGCACTTCGATAACTCCAAGGGAAATTCCTTCAACCCCGATCCGGCCAAGACGGTTCGATGGGGCGACCCGACGTATGATGAAATGATGATTGGTGGGATCGACTACGTCGTCGCGAGTCCGAAGGCGACGACGGAGAGCCCCGAAATTCCTTGACCGCGCCGGACGTCGTTAATTTTTTCTTCGACGGAAGCAGCGGCCCCCGAGACCGCTCTTCGGCCGTGCCCTTTCGGTCGAGCCGGCAATGACGTATGGCGCGTCGTTCAACAGATGTACGATGAAAGGTGACCGGTTATGGGCGATTGGCGCTTTGCAGAGGATGACCCGGCGGAGGACCTGGCCCAGCTGTACTTTTTTTCGATGAAGAAATGCCAGCCGGACGGGGAAGTCGAGTTCGTCGTCACCGTCAAAGAGTATGTCGATCGCAATCGGCAGCACATGAAGTTTTTCGCCCAAGCAGACAAACAGGTCAACCAGAAGGTAGCCGCCTTCACTCCCTTCGGCTGGGGCGAGACCGTGCTCGCCGCTCTGAGCGAGTGCCTGAAAACCATCCGACGTTACCCCTACGACGGGGAAAAGGGCTAGGCGGAGCTCAGTCGCTCCAGACCCTTCGCGCCACTTCGACCACCAGCCGGAGCTTTCGCTCCTGCACTTCGGCGGAGATATCGTTTCCCTTGGCGACGGAAGCGAAGCCGCATTGGGTCGAAAGCGCCAGCCGCTCGAG
>DATDRI010000204.1:0-7704 GCA_035291825.1 Vicinamibacteria bacterium
CTTGAGCTCGTTCTCCTTTTCCTCTACTTTCACCTTGACTGCCAACGCGGCGCGCTGGGACACCCTACCGTTCATGCTTTCACTCCTTCTCATGAGCTAGGTCCACGGTAACTGGTTTCTCCGGTCTCACAAATGTCAAAGGCGGACCAAGTCTTTAACTTTAGTACATGAACTCGTTGTTTGCAACCTGATCCGAGCCCTCGGGGCGGGTCCACTCCGCGGCCAACCGTGTCCTTGCGGCCTCGCTAGCTTGCCCAGCATGCCGAACAGGCTCGACAGGCGTACCTTGAGACAGCTCGCGGAAGTCGTCGGGCCAAGCGGACTCTTGATCCGTCCGGAGCACGTTCTGGTCTACGAGTGTGACGGAATGACCGCCTTCAAGAGTCCACCTGGAGCGCGCCCATGCCGGTGCTTCAGGGCCTGTCCAGGCCCTTAAGGCTTAAGGGATGAGTAGAAGTTTTCCCGTCGTTTGCCGCCCCTCCAGGAGCCGATGCGCCTGGGCGGCCTCGGAAAGAGGGAGCGGGCGATCGATCGTCAGCCGAAGCTCACCGGACCGCACCCAAGAGAATAGCTCGGCGGCGCGTTCCAATAACTCGGCGCGCTGGGCGATGTGATGAAAAAGAGTCGGTCGGGTCATGAAAATCGAGCCGGCGCTGGACAGGGTCAAGGGGTCGATGGGGGGAACCGGTCCACTCGCGTTTCCGAACAGAACGAGCATGCCGCGGGGCGCCAGGCTGGCGATGCTCTTTTCGTAGGTGCTCTTGCCGACCGAATCGTAGACCACGTCGACGCCCCGTCCCTCGGTCCGCTTCTTGACCTCCGCGGCGAAATCGGACTCGGTGTAGAGGATGACGTGGTCGGCTCCGGCGGCTCTGGCAGCCTTTGCTTTCGCTTCGGTGGACACGGTTCCAAAGACGGTGGCGCCGAATCGCTTGGCGAGCTGAACCAGAAGCAGACCCACACCGCCGGCGGCGGCGTGGATCAGCACCTGGTGACCGGGCTGCAGTCGAAACGTGGAACGGGTGAGGTAGTGGGCGGTGAGCCCTTGCAGCAGGGCCGCCGCTGCGGTGCGGCTATCCAATTCGTCGGGCAGAGGAAGCAACTTCTCCACGGGTACGACCGCTTGCTCGGCATAGGCGCCCAGGGTGCCCGCATAGCCGACGCGATCTCCTACTCGCACCTCCTTCACCGCCGCTCCCACGGCTTCCACGACTCCCGCGCCTTCCATCCCGGGTGTGAAAGGAAGGGCCACCTTGTAGAGGCCGCTGCGGTGGTAGGTGTCGATGAAGTTCACCCCGATGGCCTCGAGGCGCACCCGCGCCTCCCCGCCACCCGGTTCCGGTGCGGAAATATCCTCGAGCTTCATCGCTTCCGGACCACCCACTTGATGAACTCGAATGGCTTTCATCGGAGCTCCTTCCCCTGCCCTGCCGGAGCGCGCACCGCGGCGAATGATAGCACCAATGCCGGTGGGTGGAACCGCCCGGGGCTTTTCTCGCGCACGTGCCTGGCGAGCCGGTTCGGTTGATCTGTCCTTACATCTTTTGTTAGCATGGGAAGTTTGCTACTCTGTAAGTTGAGCTCGGATCTGGAGCGACCTCGCTAGGAAGCACGAATCGCATGGCCAATCTTCCGCTTTCCAACATCTTCTACCGCAAGACGCGCACCGGAATCGGCATCCTGTCGGTCGCCCTCGGCGTCTCCATGGTCTTGGTCTTGGTGGGACTGACCGAGGGATCTCTCAACGAGTATGCGGATCGGATTACCAACATGGGAGCGGACATCCTGTTCATGGCTCCCGATTCCTCTCCGTTTCTCGTTCTCAACACCGGCGTCATGTCCGAGCGCTTGGGCGAGAAGCTGGGAGAGGTATCGGGAGTGGAAGCGGTGGCCCCGGTCTTGCACTGGCGCGTCACCAGCATCAAGGGAGTCAAGAAATTAGTGTCTATCTTCGGGGTCGATTTGCCCTCGTACAATAGAATCGGCCGCGGAGTCGAGATCGTCGAGGGCACGGGTTTCCAGGGTCCCGGCGACATCATCGTCGACACGGTGCTTTCAACCGCGGACGGTTTAAAGTTGGGTGACACGCTTCCCATGATGAACCAGGATTTCCGGATCTCCGGCATCTGTAAGGCCGGTGCGGGGGCGCGGATGTATATGAGGCTCGACGCCTTGCAAGAGGCGACCGGCCAGCCCGGGAAGACAGCCCTTTTTCTCATCAAGGTTGCCCAGGGGCGTCGAGTGGGTGATGTGGCAGCCGCCCTGGAGTCGCAGTTCGAAGGCTACAAGGTGACTGCCCTGGAGGGCTTTGTGGAAGAGCTCAAGGATAATGCTCTCGGACTCAAGCAGTTCACTCGGGTTCTCTCCGTACTGGCGGTCATCATCAGTTTCCTGGTGATTCTGCTGGCGATGTACACGACGATCATCGAGCGAACGAGAGAAATCGGAGTGCTCAAGGCGCTGGGCGCCGGAAAGCTGTACATCATTCGGCTGGTCATGACCGAGTCGTTTCTCATTTGCCTGCTCGGCGTACTCGTTGGGTTCGGACTCTCGTTGCTCGGCCGGGCACTGATACTCACCTTGTTCCCGACTCTGACCGTCGCCTTGATTCCGAGCCAGTTCGCCATCGCCGCGCTGCTCGGCATTTTCGGTGGCTTGGCGGGAGCCTTGTATCCCGCCTATCGCGCCGCAAGGCTCGATCCCGTGGAAGCCCTTAACTTCGAGTAGAGTCGTCCTGCCACGATGAAGCCAATGCCACGATGATGGAAGCGGGCGGAACCATTCTCAAGGTGGTCGATCTCCGGAAGATCTACAAGGTCGGCAAAGTGGAGGTTCCCGCCCTGCGGGGCGTCAACATAGAGATTCAGGCGGGGGAGTTCGTGTCCATCATGGGGCCTTCCGGCTGCGGAAAATCCACGTTGTTGCACCTCATGGGTGGATTGGCCCGGCCCAGCTCCGGCAAGGTGATCGTGGATGGCACGGATCTTTCCCGAACCAGTGATGCCGAGAGGACCCGACTCCGCCGGAACAAGATCGGCTTCGTTTTCCAGCGTTTCAATCTACTGCCGACTCTCACCGTGCAAGGAAACCTGGAAATCGCCCGGCAAATCTTCGGGAATGGTTACCCCGGCAAGCAGGAGATTGCCGAGCTGATCGGGGTGGTGGGTTTGGCTCACAAGCTGCATCACAAGCCGGTCGAGCTTTCGGTCGGTGAACAGCAGCGGGTGGCGGTGGCTCGAGCACTGGTAAACCATCCCGCCATCCTCCTGGCGGATGAGCCTACCGGTAATCTGGATTCCCAGAACTCCCGCCAGATCTTGGAGCTTCTGGTGGAGCTCAACCGAACCAAAAAGCAAACTATCGTGATGATCACCCATAACCCCGAAGCAGCCGAGGTGGGACATCGCCTAATCGAGATGCTGGACGGCCGGGTGGTGGACCACGCCAATGCACCGCACCTGGTGAATACCGCGGGTGAGCTCTGTTAGAGATCCGAATGAACCGGGCGATGCGTGCCAGGGTGTACGTCCTATTGGCGGTCTTCCTCATACCGGCCGTTCCATCTTTCGGCCTCGACCGACTGGACGAGATCCTGGCGGCCATGAAGGAGGCCGGCGACCGATTGGAGACTCTCTCCGCCGATTTCGAGCAGACCAACCGCGATCACATCCTGGAAGAAGAGGAGACGAGCTCCGGGAAACTCTACATGCAGGTGCCCGGTCGGATTCGCTGGGAGTACGATCCCCCGGAAAGCAAAGTGCTCTTGGTGAAGGACAACAAGATCGTGCTCTACAACCCCATTGCCCATCAGGCCCAGGAGTTCCAGCAGGGGCAGATACGGGGGGCGGGTGCCGATCTTCTCATCGGTTTCGGAAGGTCGAACGCCGAGATCGGCAAACATTACGATGTCCGCCTGATGGAAGAGGATCCAAAGCAAGTGGTTCTGGAGTTGATTCCCAAGCCGGAGTCCAGCGCCTCGGTGTTTGCCGCTATCCAGCTGACACTCAACAAAGAGGGCTGGACGCCCACCCGCACCGTATTCCACGAGCTGAACAAGGACACCACGGCGCTGGTGTTCGATCGGGTTCGAGTGAACGAACCACTTCCCCCCAAGATCTTCGAGCTCAACCTTCCCCCCGGCGTCGATATCATTCGCGGCGAATAGGCGATTCCAAACAAGATGGTGGCCAGCCCTTTCAAGCCCGCCGGAAGCCCATTCGCCGGTGCCCGCTTGACCGCCCATCGGGGAGCGATATAGTAGCAACCGCTGCCAGGTCCGACGTCCATATCAGGCTCAGATGAAGACGAGAAACAAGATCAAGATAAGGGTCACCGAGCTCTTGATGATCGCGCGGGGCCTTCTATCCACCAGGCACCCCATCCTCGCCCACATCGTGCCGATGCGTCGGTGTAATCTTTCCTGCGCCTACTGTAACGAGTACGACGACTTTTCCGCTCCCGTCCCGCTCGAGGAGATGAAGCGGAGGCTGGATCGCCTGGCATCGCTGGGCACGTCCATCATTACTATTAGCGGCGGGGAACCAACGCTTCACCCCGAGCTCGACGACATCATCCGGCACATTCGGCGCCGCGGAATGATTGCCGGGCTCATCACCAACGGCTATTTCCTCACTCCCGAGCGGATCGAGCGGCTGAACCAGGCAGGGCTGCAGCACCTTCAGATTTCCATCGACAACGTGAACCCCGATGACGTTTCGAAGAAGAGCCTCAGGGTCCTCGATTCCAAGCTGGAGAATCTGCGTCGCCACGCGGAGTTTTACGTGAATCTGAACTCGGTCATCGGCGGAGGGATCCGGAATCCCGAGGATGCGGTGGTGGTGTCCCAGCGGGCGATCGACCTCGGCTTCAGCACCACGCTCGGCATCATTCATAACGAGCGGGGACGCTTGAAGCCGCTCAGCGAGACGGAAATGGGGGTCTACCAGCGCCTGGGGGGACAGGGAAAGCTCAGCTACGCTCGCTTCAGCGGGTTTCGCGAGAACTTGGCCGAGGGCCGACCGAACAAATGGCGGTGTCGAGCGGGTGCCCGCTACCTTTATATCTGCGAGAACGGGAGAGTGCACTACTGCTCTCAGCAGAGGGGCTTCCCAGACGTTCCCATCGAACAATATACGAGGGAGGACATGCGGAGGGAGTTCTCCACGCCAAAAAGCTGCGCACCCTATTGCACTCTGGCCTGTGTCCAGATCGTCGCTCTGTTCGACAACTGGCGCTCTCCGCAGACGATCGAGCCTTACCGTGTGCGCCGGCCCGCTGCCAGGGAAGTACCCCGCGAGGCGAGCGCCGGCGCTCCCTGATTTGGGCGAAGACCCTTCTCCTTTCTCCACGTCAGCGAATGCTGGGCTTGATCCGACCACCAGCGAGTGTTAACGTCGGTCTGGGTTAGGACCGTGCGCAGCCACTCCATCCTCAGGTCGTTGTCGGCCCTCGCGTTGAGCGGCCTGTTCGCCGCTTCCGGCGCGCTCTATCCCTCGCACCTGCTCCAGGAGCTCGACAGCCAACCCGTGCGCTCGCTGTCCCCGGGAGGCGAGCCCTGTCAGCCAGGCGAAGGGCACGGCCTGGTACCCGATCATTCGCTTCGGGTGGAGCCCCTCCACGTCTGCGTGCTGTGCAAGGTTTTCAAGGGGGCGCTGCATGCCGGCACCGGTCTCACCGAGCCCCTGTTGACGTCGACTGCCACGGCGCCCGTCTCCCGCAGCGAAAAGCTGCACTTTGCCGGTTTCTTCCGACTCTCTCGTTCCCCTCCCGTGCGTTCTTAGTTCTCTCCCGCTGGGCTCACGCCCGGCGAGCGGGATCGCGTCCGGCCTACAAATCTCACGTCTGTGGTGAGACCGCTCCTTGTCGTCCATGCCGCGACGCTTAACTGGACAAGAGCAAATGCACGGATTGGGGGAACGAATGAATCGAGAGAGGACAGACGTTACCACTCGCTACGTCAAGAACCTGACACTAGCCGTTGCGATTCTCACGGTGCCCGCTTACGCCACCGCTCAGGAGGATCGTCAAGAGGTCGCGGAGCTGGAGCGACGCGTGGCAGCGCTCGAGAGCGCGCTCGACTCCCTGCGCGCCGAGTATGGTGCGCGGCTCGCCACCTTGGAAGGACGACTGGCGGCGCTCGATACGCGCCCGACGCCAGCCGCCCGGGAAGAAGTTTCTCTCAGCGAGGAGCAGCGGGCCCTGGAGGCGGAGTTGGCAGGTATCCTGGGCGGGGAGGTGGAAAGCGGGCAGGCTGGCGGAGCCGACAGCGCCACTCCAGCTCAACCAGGGCAGGGTGGGCAGCCGTCGTTCTCCGGCCAGGCCCGAACTCTCAACCAACTGAATCCCGAGATCTCCGTGACCGGCGATACATTCCTCACTCTATCCGATGTGAGCGGGGATCCGGAAAGGAATCAGTTCCGGATCGCCGAGTTCGAGCTGGCCTTCCAGGCGCCTCTCGATCCTTTCTCGCTGGCCAAGGCCTTCGTGGTTCAGGAAGAGGGTGAGTTCGGGGTGGAAGAGGCCTACATCGATTGGACGACTCTACCCGCCGGGCTCGGTCTCAAGTTCGGTGCCTACCGCAACGACTTCGGCAAGCTCAACCGCTGGCACCAGCACGCCCTCCCCCAATCGAACCGACCCCTGGTGCAACAAGCGTTTTTCGGAGAAGACGGCCTGCGCGGTGTGGGGGCCTCCGTCTCCTGGCTGCCGCGGCCCTTTCTGGGAGACTACAACGAGTTTTGGATCCAGGTGACGAACGATGAGAACGACGTGAGTTTCTCGGGGCGCGGGTTCGATACGCCGGTGGTGACGTTTCACGAGACGAACTATTGGGATCTGTCGTCTGCCACCTATTTCGAGGTCGGGCTCTCGGCCTCGAGCGGCGTCAACGACGAGCTGGGCGACTTCCGGACTCTGGTCCTCGGGACCGATTGGAACATGGTGTGGAGCCCACCTGCAGAGGCTGTTTACAAGGGACTGGAGCTGAGAGGAGAGCTCCTCTGGCAGCGGCGAGAGGGGCTGGAAGGTACCAACGACAGCCTCGGTGCTTACACCTTCGCGACCTACAAGCTGAACCAGAGATTGTTCGTGGGTCTGCGGGGCGACTGGACCGATCTTCCCTTGGAGCCGGGCTCGAGCGTCTGGGGGGTTTCACCATACGTCGACTGGTGGCAGAGCGAGTGGGTGCGCCTCCGGCTTCAGTACTCTTACAACTCGCGCATGTTCGAAGAGCCGGAGAGCGAGAACCAACTCTTCTTTCAGGTGACCTGGTCACTCGGACCGCACAAGCATGAACAGTATTAGAATTGTGGAGGCGGATGACATGTGGTTTCGACCCGAACGAACGTCAGGCAGTCAAGGGGGCTTCATGCTCAAACATCGGGGAGGAGATGTCGGCCGTGGCGGGTGGCGATACGCTGCGGTGGGATTGATGTTGGCAGCGCTCGGAGCGGCCAACACCCAGGCGCAGCAGAAGGACAAGCTCAGCATCGTCGCCTCTCTGACGGTTTACCGCGACATAGCAAAGGAGATCGTCGGCGAGCGTGGCGAGGTGGCCTCCATCGCCGAGGCTCGGCAGGACGCCCACTTCGTCCAGGCCAAGCCCAGCTATTCCATGATGCTCAGCCGGGCCGACCTGCTGCTCGACACCGGTCTGGACCTGGAGCTCTGGATGCCGGCGGTGATCGACAAGTCCCGCAACCCGCG
>DATDRI010000205.1:0-2052 GCA_035291825.1 Vicinamibacteria bacterium
GTGCTGTAGGACTTGCCGCTCCTGCGCCCGGTAAAGGTGATGAGCGCGATGCTCTTGCCGATCCAATTCTGAAGTCCCGGCGTACGGAGCAGGACTTTCATCATCCCGTTGAGCCACTTCGGTGGCGTCCAGGTCGGGACGGTGAGAGTTTCCGTGGTCATCGTTTCCCCGCTCTTGTCTGCACCAGCCCAGGGAAGAAGCGAGCGAAGGTGAGCAGAGCGCGCAACCGCCTGGGCTCGATCGCCTCTCGGGCGTCTTTCTCGACTCCCACCACGATGAAATCGGCCGCCTGCTCGCTCTTCAGTACGGGAATCATCGACTGTCCCTGCGCAACTTTCCGTAACAGTGGCAAGCAATTCTCAGGCCACGCCACCACCGCGCTCCTGAGAGGAGCACAGGGACGACGCGGCAGAAGGGGGGGAGTGAACACACCCAGTTACCCGCGCCCTTTCCCGCAATTCTAGAAGCACTCCCTCCCTCCGCATCGCCTCCCTGACGGGGTACCCGGCATCTCCTCGCGAAGCCTCCTGCAGTCGCCAGGTTAGGGGGCGACCGCCGCGCGGACACGGGTTCTTTCATCCGATGGTGAACCCTATTCTGTGGCACGAGGCTTGCAGCCCTCTGAGTGTCTGTTGTGAGGAAGCGCCCTTAGGCAGAGCGTCGAAGAACTTTCAGCATTCCTCGCGCCTCGATACGTTACCGCCGACGTTCTCGCTCTCCGGGCGGACTTCCCCAAAGATCGAACCTCTGACGCGGGTACGTTCTAGGAGAGTGATACCGTGAGCACCCACAAACCGGCCACAGCATTCATAGGCGTTCTCGTCCTGGCGGCGGTCACTCTGCGGAGTGATGGCCAGGAGGCCAGTCGAGTTCCCATGGCGGAGCACGGAGCGGCCAGCATGGAATATCAGCTTGCCGAGCTCGAAAAACTTCTACCCCAGGTGGATGTGACGGCGGCGCCCGCCGGTCTCGACCCGGTGGTATGGGAGGCCTTCATTCCCGAGGGCAACGAGATGACGGCGGAACGGGTGGAGCTCGGAAAGAAGCTTTATTTCGACAAGCGTCTGTCCAAAGACGGTACGGTTTCCTGCGCCACTTGTCACGATGTGACTCGTGCCTTCACCGATCAGCGGAGAGTCTCGGAAGGGATCGCGGGGCAGTTGGGGCGCCGTAACGCGCCCACCACCATGAACGTGGCTCTCTTACAGACTCTCTTCCTCGATGGTCGCGCCCCGACGCTCGACCACCAGGCGCGACTGCCCATCGTCAACCCCATCGAGATGGGCCTTCCGGATGGAAGGGCCGCCGTTCAAGCCATTGCCGGGGACTCGGAGTACCAACGATTGTTCCAGGCGGCCTACGGTCGCGACGTGAACTACGATGACGTGGGTCGAGCCATCGGTGCCTTCGAGCGCACGCTCGTCTTCCTCGATTCGCCGTTTCTCCGCTTCCTCTCAGGTGAAGCCGATGCCATCTCTACCGACGCCCAGGAGGGATGGCGGCTCTTCAACGAGAAGGCCCGCTGTGTCACCTGCCATCCCATGAACCTGTCCAACCCCCTGGGCACCGACAATCGATTTCACAACATTGGCGTCTCGGCTCGCCATCAGGACTTCGAGGGGCTGGCCCGGGCGGGGTTGAAGGCTTTGCAAGAGGATCCGAGCGAGCGCAGGCTCGAGGAGCTCGCCCTGGGTACCGACATGAGCGAGCTGGGCCGCTTCATGGTGACAAAGAATCGCTCCGACAGCGGTGCCTTCCGCACCTCTTTGCTTTTGAACATCGGCATCACGCCTCCCTACATGCACGATGGAACCCTGGAGACTCTATGGGACGTGATGGATCACTATAACAAGGGAGGGGAGCCCAATCCGTTCCTCGATGGGGGCATGGAGCCGCTGGCACTCATCGACGAAGAGATCGATCAAATCGTGGCTTTTCTCTTCACTTTGACCGACGACCGGTTCTCGGAGGAGAACCAGCGCCAGATGAGCGAGCAAAAGGCCAAGGCCGCGAAAAGCAGACCCTTCCGCGACGACGATTTGGCCTTCCGTC
>DATDRI010000206.1:0-3976 GCA_035291825.1 Vicinamibacteria bacterium
TGGTTTTCAGCTCTGGTCGGAGACCTACGACCGAGAGATGCAGGACATCTTCGCCATCCAAGAGGGCATCGCCCAGAGCATCGTCGACGCGCTGCAAGTGACCTTGAGCCCCGCGGAAATGCGGGCGATGGAGGTGGCCCCTACCAAAGACGTGGAGGCCTATGACTACTACTTGCGCGGGAAGGAGTTCTTTAATTGGGGAAAAAACAAGAGGAACCTGGAGTACGCCCGCCAGATGTTGGCGAGAGCCATCGAGGCCGACCCCCAGTATGCCGCCGCTCATGCCGGTCTCGCCGACTGCTACTCGTATCTCTACGACTACCATGACCGCGACACGGTGATCCTGGGGTTGGCCAACGAGTCCAGTCGCCGAGCCGCGGAGCTAGCCCCGGAGCTGGCGGAGGCACACGCCTCCCTGGGGCTCGCTCTCTCGCTGACCAATCGATGGGAAGAGGCGGCCAGGGAGTTCGCGACGGCCCTTCGCCTGAACCCCAAGCTCTTCGAAGCCGCCTTCTATTACGCTCGGTCCCATTTCCGCCAGGGAAACTTCGAGGAGGCGGCACGCTTGTTCGAAGATTCGGTGAAGCTCGACCCCTACAATTACCAAGGCCTGTCGCTTCTGCCCCAGGTGTATCGAAGCATGGGAGAGGAGGCCCAAGCTAGAGAAGCGGATCGCCGCATGGCAGTGGTCGTCGAGCAGCATGTCGCCCTCAATCCCGACGATGTGGAGGCCCTCCTCTTCGGAGCGGGTGCGTCGATTCGGCTCGGTGAGAAGGAAAAAGGCCTGGAATGGACCAACCGGGTCCTCACGCTCGAGCCCGAGGATCCGACCGTTCTCTATAACGCCGCCTGCAACTTCTCTCTGGCGGGTGATGTCCAGAAAGGCCTGGAAACCCTGGAGAGAGCCGTCTCGGCGGGTTTTGCGGACAAGGAATGGATTGAGCAAGACAGCGACCTGAAAGCACTGCGCGCCGATCCGCGGTTCCAGACCATCCTCGATCGACTCCAGCCGGGAACCGCCCAGTAGTGAACCAACGGCTGGTCTCCTTCCTCAACATCCTCCTCGCGCTCACTGCCTCAACGGCCTTCTCGCAAAACGAATCCCTCGAGAACGAGACGGTCGCCCGTCTTCAACAATACCTGCGCGTCGACACCATCAATCCCCCGGGAAACGAGTCCCGCGCCGTCGAGTTCTTCGCCAAGCTCCTGGAAGCGGAGGGGATTCCCTACCAGACGGCGGAGTCGGCTCCCGGGCGGGGAAATCTCTGGGCCCGTTTAGAGGGCGGCGACGAGCCGGCACTGGTGCTGCTCAACCATACCGACGTGGTCCCCGCGGACGAGAGCTATTGGAGGGTCGGTCCTCTCTCCGGCGAGATCCGGGACGGTGAGATCTACGGCCGCGGCGCGCTCGACATGAAGTCGACCGGCATGCTGCAGTTCCAGGCGTTCCTGGCGCTCCATCGCACCGGAAAACCCCTGCGGCGCGACGTGTTGTTCGTGGCCACCGCAGATGAGGAAGCGGGTGGCTTCCTCGGAGCGGGTTGGCTGGTCGAGCATCGACCCGAGATCTTCGAGGGCGTTGGTCTTCTCCTCAATGAGGGCGGGAACGGAAGCCGCGACGGCGAGAGCGTCACCTTCGGCGTGGAGGTGACGCAGAAAGTTCCTCTCTGGCTCCGCCTGGTGGCGGCGGGAGAGCCGAGTCATGGCTCGACACCGCATGCCACCTCCTCGGTCAGCCGGCTCCTGGCGGCGCTCTCCAGGATCGAGGAGCACGAGTTCGAGCCTCGCATCGTCCCCGCGGTGGCGACTTACTTCCGGGGCCTGGCGAAAACGGAACCAGAGCCGCGGCGCAATCAGTTCCTCTACATCGAACAAGCCGTGCAAGATCCCGAGTTCTTACGCCAGCTCCAGCTCGACAGTCCCTTCCTGCACGCCCTCACCCGGAACACCTGTTCCATCACCCGGCTGGAAGGAAGCAACAAGATCAACGTGGTGCCGCCGGAGGCGACGGCGGAGATCGATTGCCGTCTGCTTCCCGACCAAGATCAAGTGGACTTCATCGAGCGCTTGGAGAAGATCGTCGACGATCCCCATATCGAGATCCTAACGATCATGGCCTTTACGCCCGCCGTATCGAGGACCGACACCGAGCTCTACCGTGCTATCGGCACGGTCTGCCAGAAGGACTTCCCCAATGCCCAGGTCATCCCCATGGTCTCCACCGGCTTCACCGACAGCCATTTCTTCCGCGATCTCGGCATCGTGAGCTACGGCTTCGACCCCACCGTCATCCCAGCCGAGATCGAGGGCACCATTCACGGCAACGACGAGCGCATCCCGGTGGAGGCGGTGAAGGAGGGACTGTGGCGGCTTCTGGAAGTCCTGGAGCTGGTCGTCTACTAGCGCCGGGCTTCCCAAAGAAAGCTGGGTCAAACCCGCTCGATGATGGTGGCGACGCCTTGGCCTCCACCAATGCAGAGCGTAACCAGTGCGGTCGAGGCGTCCCTCCGCTCGAGCTCATCGAGGACGGTGCCCAGCAAGATCACCCCGGTGGCACCGAGCGGGTGACCCAAGGCAATGGCCCCCCCGTTGACGTTGACTCGCTGAGGGTCGAGGCCCAGCTCCTTCATGGTTTGAAGCGGTACCGCGGCGAAGGCCTCGTTGATCTCCCACAGATCGATGTCGGAGACTTTCATCCTCGCCTTGGCGAGTGCCTTCTTGGAGGTGGGCGCCGGCGCGGTCAACATGATGACCGGCTCGCTGCCGTGCGCGGCGATGGCGCGGATCTTGGCCCGCGGCCTCAGCCCGTGCGCCTTCACATAATCCTCCGACGCCACCAGGACGAGCCCCGCACCGTCCACGATGCCACTCGAGTTTCCTGCGGTGTGCACGTGGAGCATCTCCCTCACTTCCGGGTAGCGGGCAAGCGCGATCTGATCGAGGGTCTCGCCGTGGGGACCGACCGGCTTTTCTCCCAGCCTGGCGAAGGCCGGCTCGAGAGCTGCCAAACCCTCAAGCGTCGCGTCGGGCCGCGGGTGCTCGTCGACTTCCAGAACCACCTGGCCGGTCTCCGGATCCCGCACCGGAAAGAGGCTCTTGCTGAAACGGCAATCCTTCTGCGCCTCCCCCGCTCTTTTCTGGGATTCCAGCGCATAGCGGTCCACGTCCTCCCGGGTGAAGCCCTCGCGAGAAGCGATCAGATCGGCGCTGATCCCCTGGGGGACTTGAAAGTGCTTTTTTCGTAGACGCAGGTTGTTGCCGTCCGTTCCGGCGCCATCGGAGCCGATGGGCGCCCGGGACATGCTCTCGATGCCGCCCGCCACCACCAGGTTCTGGGCACCCGAGGCGACCCCCATCGCCGCGAAGTTCACCGCCTGGAGTCCGGAAGCGCAGAAGCGGTTGAGCGAGACCCCGGGGATCTCGATGGGCCAGTCCGAGGCGAGCACCGCGTTCCGAGCCACGTTGGCGCCCTGCTCACCCGCCTGAGAGACACACCCAACGACGACGTCTTCGACGTCGCTCACGGCGATCCCGGTGCGCGTCGCGATCTGCTGAAGCGTTTGTGCGAGAAGCTCCTGGGGATGGATTCCCGAAAGGGCACCCTTACCAGGCTTTCCCCGCCCGCGCGGTGTCCGCACGGCATCGATAATGTAGGCCGGTTTCATGGAGAGTCCCCCCTTTTCCCTATTGTGCCGCGACGGAGGGGAAGCCTCAAACCGTAGGGAGGAAAGTCTCGGTGTAGCATTCCGAAAGTAGTGAGGTTATCTTGGGTTTTGCAAGGTGGCGCCATGGCCCGTCGCCCAAGGTCGCAAGAAATGATGACGCAAGAAATCATGGAGATGGCCTATGCGATGGTCAGAGTTCAAGAAGGAGGCGCCCGAGATAGCGGCGGCCACCGAGAAACTTTTCGATAAGAGCGGCGTCATACTCCTGGGAAGCTACTGAGAGCTCTCCTCGTGAGGCACCGAGGCGGTGG
>DATDRI010000207.1:0-2302 GCA_035291825.1 Vicinamibacteria bacterium
GACCAAACCATAGGCGAGCCTCCTGAGAGGTGCCTCGTAGCGCAGAACCAAGGCTTCGAAGGCTTCCTCCTCTCCGCCCAGGAACTGAGAGAGAAGCTTCTCGTCCGATACCACGACCCGCCCTAGAGCGATAACGCCCACCCGGGCGCAGGGTTAAAGCCTCCTAAAGACAAGACGTTCACCACCGCCATTCTATTTCGGCGCTCCCGGCCTATGGACCGTTCACACGCCGTAACTTGCTAATATACCGTAACTTCCACGTCTGTGGACGGGGCACCACGAAAAAGCCCCTTGCCCATTGGCAAGGGGCTTAAGCGCCGTGGGCTTGCCGGGTACGCTGGTGAAGATCTCGAAGGGTGGCGAGCTCGTCGGCGGCTGGTGGTGGAGTCTCCTTCAATTGTCCCACCGTTTTCAGGCTCCATCCGGTGGCTTCTCGTGCCTGCTCCGGTGTGATCCCGGGATGAAGTCGGGTCAAGATCAACTCCTTCCCGTCGGAATCCCGTTCCAGGATGCCCAAATCGGTAATGACACGGGTTACACCCCGGGCACCGCCTGCGGCTTGCTTCCCCGAGCCCACCGACGTAATGAAGTCCAACTTCTCCACGAAGGTCTTCTTGCTGTGGCGAACGATCACGAAGACCTCGTGGGCGGAAGTCGCGATCTCCGAGGCACCGCCGGCTCCCGGGAGTCGCACCTTCGGATTCTGATAATCACCGATGACGGTGGTGTTGATGTTCCCGAAGCGGTCGATCTGTGCCGCGCCCAGAAACCCGACGTCGATCCGCCCAGCCTGCAAGTAGTAGCTAAACACCTCGGGAGTCGAGACCACGGTGGATGCGGTCTCCGCCAGCTCACCGTCACCGATGGAAAGCGGTAAAACGTCGGGCCGGGCACCGATGGCACCCGACTCGTAGATCAAGATAAGGTCCGGGGCGTGGGTCAGGCGCGCCAGATTGGCTGCCGCACTCGGCAATCCGATACCGACGAAACACACCGCTCGGCGGGACAGAGCGCGCGCCGCGGCCACCGTCATCATCTCCTCGGCGGTATAGGCTCTTTCAGGCATCAGGCGATTCTCTCAGTCTGGCTCGATAATCGGCGAAGTCGTCGGTCTCCAGGATATGTCGCCGCATCCAGTCGGAAAAAACCTCTCGATGGCGGGAAATCGAGTCCCAGGCCCTGTAAAAGGCGTTGTCGCGCTGGCTGTAGCCCTGCGCATAGGACGGATGCGCGCCGCCCGGAACCTCGCAGACGGCAGAGACCACCCAATGAGGAAGAATCACCGCATTGGGTGGGGCGTCCAGCTCGTCGACCACCTCCTCGACGGTAACGATGGAGTGCGTCGCCGCCAGTACGGCTTCCTTCTGGACGCCGATGATGCCCCACATCATGACGTTACCCCGGCGGTCTGCCTTCTGGGCGTGGATCACCGTAACGTCCGGACGCTTCGCGGGAACGGCGGCAAGCTCTTCTCCGGTGAACGGGCATTCGATGCGCCGGATCATGGGATTCACTTTGGGGAGATCCGAGCCGAGCCCCCCGCGATAAACGGCAAAGGGCAGGCCGGCGGCGCCGGCGGTATAGGCGCTGGCCATGGCGGCATGGCTATGCTCCTCGATCTCCAGCCGCCGCGGCCAGCCGTTCTCGACCGCGTCCCGGAAGCGATGAAGGGACCCGACCCCGGGATTGCCTCCCCAGGAGAACACCAGCTTCCTCGCACATCCCATACCGATGAGCTGATCATAAATAACGTCCGGAGTCATGCGGATCAAAGTTAGGTCTCACTTGCCCTGGCGAATGAGCTCGTGACCCGCGGCGTGCGGAATGAGGTGCGTGAAGCCCTCCATGGCTATCGCCTGGCCGTCTCGCACCAGATGGGCTATGGCCTCACGAAGAGAGGTGAGCTCAGCCACCGCGTCTTCCTCGCCGCCTGGGAAGCATGGCCCAATATGAGCGGAATTCCCCGGGCTTTCAAGCCCGGGGGCGAGCCCATGGATCTTGGTAAGTCCTACTCGTCAGGATTCTGGCCCTGCTTCGCTTCCTCCTGCTTCAACTCCTGCTCGAGAGCCCGGAGTCGCGTCTCGATCTCCTTCATTCTCTTCTGCACTCCCAGCCAGTCCATCGACTTGATGCGCTCCAAGCGTTCCTGCCATTCCTCGCTGCGGCCCACTCGTCCGGTTCTTTCCTTCCCTCCTGACCGCGCTCCTCGCATTGCATCTCGGCTGAGACGAGGCCTATCATAGCCCTGCTTTTCACGGGATAAGCCCTACCCAATGACCGCGCGTTCCCAAAGGCTCTCATT
>DATDRI010000208.1:0-10046 GCA_035291825.1 Vicinamibacteria bacterium
GCTCGCATTCTCCGCTCTGGTGGCGCTGTTCTCTCTGGGATTCATTCTTTTTTATCAGGGCACGACGCATTCGCAGAACGCTCCCGGGGGTGAAGCGAGAAACATGAGGCTGGTGGGTTATCACGACCTACAGGGCCGCGAATCGCTGGAAGTCGTCACCCGGTACGATGCAGCCAATGGAGATTGGGTCTACGTGGGACACTCCAATAATTACTGGGGCGACACCGAGGGCCATATGAATTCCATTACCGGCAAAGTGGAGTTCAACGGGACTTCCCTCATCAACGTCGCCGATCCCAGAAACCCCAAATTGGTCTGGCATATACCGAATCAATACAGCGCGAACTCCCGCCACGTCAGCGTGGTCTACGACTACCAAGGGACGGGTAGGGACTACCTGGCGCGCAGCTCTGATGATGGTGGCGAGAACATGATGTTCCAGATCTTCGACATCACCTCGCGGGACACCGACCCCTCGCAGATCAAGCTGGTATCGGAAATCAGAGGGACACCGGAAAACTCGTGCGGGGTCGGCTGTGGCGGCCAATACATCTATCGCGCTCATAAGGGCTACTGGTCCGCGGATTCGGGCTACTACTATGTCAGCGCCGGGGAGCCCGGTTTCCGCTCCGCTCTGATACAAATCTGGGACCTAAAGGATCCGGCGAAGCCCAAGTTCGTGAGCCGGCTGTGGCTGCCGGGTCAAAAGAGGGGTGAGCTCGGTTACCAGGATCAATACGCACATCATCCCATCGTCGATGAGGAAAACAATCGAGTGTATGCAGGTTTCCGCCAGGGCAGCGGTCATGCGGCAGCGTTCGATATCTCGAACATCACCAACCCCAAGTTGGTGTGGGCAGTGGATACTTCTCCGCCGGCAAGGGGACCTCACACCGTTTCCCCCATCGTCTATGACCAGGTTCCCAACTTCAAGGGTGATGCTTTGCCAAGGACCTACGCTCTCGTATCGGATGAGGCGTCGGGAGGTCCCGACATGGCGCCCTGCCGCAGTGGGGTCCGGGCCAAGGTCTACATGTTCGATATCACCTACGAGACCCACCCCTTCCCCATATCGTCCTGGCAGGTCCCGGTCGGGAATTTCTGCGAGAAGGGAGGCCGTTTCGGCCCGCACCAACACGCGGAGACTCGCAATGGCCGGATCAACCGCTTCGAGGACAAGCTGGCCTGGGTCGCGTACTTCAACGCCGGCGTCCGTGTTCTCGATATCTCCGATCCCTACAACCTGAAGGAAGTGGGATCTTACGTCCCCAAAGAGAATGCGAATTCGCACCCCATGTCGGAGGGCCAGCTCACCGCGATCCAGACCAACGATGTCGACCTCGATCACCGCGGTCTGGGGTATGCGACCGATCGCGTGGGGACGGGTCTCTTCATTCTGGAGTACACCGGTCCCAGGGCAGGGGCAACGGAATAGAGCCCTTCTGAACGAGCCGGACCAAACGGTGCAAGCGCTCAGAGTGGTCCGGTAAGGCTCGAATCTGAGGTAGGGGCGGGTTCACCGCCCCGACCCAGTGTAATTAGAATCGGAACAGGCGGGTGAACTTCACCACTAGACTGCGGTCTTGGAGGGCGGGGAACCCGCTCGCCAGGGTGTCTCTTCCGTCGCTATAGACGACGAAGATGTCGCTTCCCGGCTGATACTCCCAGCGAAAGCGGATGTTGGCGGTCATCTCGTTGGCCTCCGAGTTGTATTGAAGGAGGGTCCCTAGGAACGTGCGGGGCGAGATCATGTAATTGAGTCGGGCAAGAAACAATTTGGTGGTGAAGCTTCCTTCCACCAAGTCAACCCAGTTGACGGAGACCCGCGGCTCGATAGAAAACTGCGGCGTGATCTCGACGCGACCCTCGGCCAGGAGCTCGGTCATGTCGCCGCTGTAGAAGCTTCCGGTCTCCGCCCGCAGTTGCCCCGAGACCTTCCTCTGGGTCCCGAACCGGTACGTGCCGGCGAACCGCTCGAAGCTATATCCGCCGATGGGAATGATCACGTCATCGGTGATGTCGAACTCCTCATCCAGGAACTCGTAGTTGCGCTGGTAGGAGGCAAAGATCTGATCTCCGCTCTGGAACTCCGTCTGAAACTGGAAATCGACCTGCCGGGACTCGAGCCGCCCCGCTCCGTTCGTGATGTAGTCGGCGCCGGTCTCGAAGGTGAACTTGCGGACCGCCTCGATACTTCGCGGCCGCGGGCTAAAACGCACCTTGCCGAAGCTCTGTTCGAAGTCTTCGCGCCGCGTGAACCCGATCTCGGGATTGAAATTCTCCTCGACCACCAGCCTCTCGAGCTCGACCCCATAGCGATCGCCTCCGTACTGGAAACGACCCCGATAGCTCGCGTCCTTTCCCGAGCGGTCGGGAGTGTCGGTGCGCGCGTAGTAGGCATTGATGTCCACGTTCTGGTAGAAGGAGAAGTTCCCATCCAGGCCGAGGAGCTTGTTCGATCCGTCGGACTCTACCGCCGGGGAGCGGTAGGTACTGATGATCCCGATATTGCTGCGGCGAAGGACGTCCCGCTTCAGCCGGAACGCACCGTAATTCGTGGTGGGGATGGCTTGCTCGGGAAGCCCGTCGGTCTGAATCGCCAGAGCCCCCAGCGTGTAGGCACCGGCACGCCCAGTCACCCTACCTCCCGCATTGATGGGGACGACGAAGTCGTCGGCCAGTCCAATCTGCCGGCTGAAAAACATGACGGGTGTGTTACCGCCACCGCGGCCGGCGGAGACTCCCGCAAAGCCGAAGACGTCTTTGCCTTCCAGAAAGAAATCCCGCTTCTCGGGAAAGAAAAGGCCGAACCGCGTCAAGTTGACTTGTTGCTCGTCGGCTTCCACCTGAGCGAAGTCGGTGTTGAGCGTGAAGTCTGCGGTCAGACCTCGGGTCAGCCCGTATTTGAGATCGAAACCGACGTCGCCATCCAGGTCGTTGGAATAGGGCTGGTCGGCGGCCAGATCCGTTCTGACTCCGCCGGTGGCAAAGGGTTTGAGCTCGAGGTTGAGGGCCTGCGAAGGCGGCTGATGGCCCACCAGGGTCGCCGCGGTGGAGAGCTTCTGGATACCCTGCCAGCCGTAGGCGGCGCCAACGCGTGTGAGATAGCTCCACTCGTTTTTCCACATCACGATGCGCCGGAAGTTGATTCCCCAGATCTCGGCGTCCGATCCCTGGTAGCGAAGTGACTTGAAAGGGATGGCAAACTCCACCGTCCAACCCTGGGGCCAGTGACCCGTCTTCACATGCCAAACCGTGTTCCAGTCGGAGTTCAGGTTGCTCTCGTCGGTGACCTGGCCGTCGAAGATCGCACCTAAGGGATTGGTGTGGAACAAGAATCCATTGCGCCGGTCGTAGAACGTATCGAAGATGACGGCGAAGTTCTCGTTGTTGTCGATACTGTTGTTGTCCCTTCGCATCTCGTTGGCCACCATCCGCTCCGGGTGGCTGTCCCAGCAGCGGGCCGCCACGTAGATGTTGGCGTCGTCGTGAAAGACCCAGACCTCCGTCTGCTCGGTGGCCGGTTCCCCTTCCCGGGGCTCCTGCTGGATGAACCCGCTGATCGACGAGACCTCCTCGTAGACCGACTCCGTCAGTTGTCCATCCAGCACGATGGGCTCGATTAGGCGGGTGGAGCGAAGTGTCACTCGCCCTCCGTTGTCTCGGCTCATGACCGCCGGAGGGACGGGTGGCGCGGGGCCGTCGATAGCGAAGTCTTGAGCGCCCTTTGCCAAGAGAGCCGGTGTCCCGAGGATCACGAGCAACAAGGCAGAAAACGCCCTGGATAGAGCGCGCCACACGAGATTTCTTATGTCGATTTTTCTCGATCGGGCAGAAGAAGAAGGTTCAAGCTCCCAACGAACCGAAGTATACCATATTCAATCGTCCAACGCCTGCGTGGAAGGGGACATCGGCCAACTCGCCGTCGGAGCCAGCGAGCGCACTACGGCGTCTTCACCGGATCCGGCGGGCGGGGTGGAAGATTCCTGGGATCCCGGCGGATGGCCTGCAGGATCTCTTCCACGGCTCGCTCCAGCTGGGGGTCTCTTCCTTCCAGCACCGAAGTGGGATCGTTCTCGACCACGATGTCGGGCTCGACGCCTCGGCCCTCGATGATCCAGGAGCCGTCGGGAGCATTGGTGCCCAACTGAGGGACATAGACCTGGCCGCCGTCCATCAGAGGCCCCTGGCCGCGAATGCCCACCACGCCTCCCCAGGAGCGCTTGCCGATGAGCGGCCCCAGGCCGGCTTGCCGGAAGCGAGCGGGGAAGATGTCTCCATCCGAGGCGGAGGTCTCGTTCAGGATGCAGACCATGTGCCCGTGGAATACGGTATTGGGATAGGTGAGGGGGTCGTCGAAGGTGCTTCCGAAGCGCGTTCCCAGGAGCTTTCGACTCAATCGCTCGATGATCCACTCCGAGACGTTCCCCCCGCCGTTGCTCCGCACGTCCACCACCAGGCCCTCTTTGCGAATCTGAGGATAGTAGGTCTTAATGAACTCACTGATGCCCCTCTCACCCATGTCCGGAAGGTGGATATAGCCAACCCGTCCTCCCGTCAGCTTCGCGACCCGATCGCGGTTCTGCTCGACCCAACGCAGGTAGAGCAGGGGCTGTTCGTCGGTGATGGGGCGGTAGGTCACGTCTCTTGCCGTCTCGAGGCTTGGTCCATCGTTCACCGTCAAGGTCACGGGATCGGTCTTGTGTTGTAGCAGCCGGTAGGGATTGTCGTTTCCGCGAAGCTCTTGCCCGTCGATGGCCAGGACGTAATCGCCGACTGCGATCTCGACTCCCACCTCGGTGAGAGGCGAGCGGTAGAGCTCCTCTTCGTTCTGGCCGGGGAAGATCTCCGCGATGCGATAGCGTCCCACCTCTTCGTCGAGCTCGAAGCGGGCGCCGGGAAGAGCGACCCGCGGCCTCTCCGGAGCTTCGAAGTCCCCCCCCTGAATGTAAGCGTGTCCGACGCTGAGCTCGGCCACCATCTCGCCCAGCACGTAGTTGAGATCGGAGCGATGGCCGACGTGCTGCAGCAGGGGACGGTACTGCTCTCGAATGGCCGGCCAATCGTAGCCGTGCATGTTGTCGACATAGAAGAAGTCTCGGAACTGCCGCCACACTTCGTCGAAGATCTGCTCCCATTCGCTAGCCGGCACGCGATCCACGGCGAGTCCGCTGGTGGAGACGGTCTTTTTCTCGCCGGGCTCGGGTTTTGCGTCGTAAAGGTTGTACGCCTCCTCTTGTTTCACCAGCACTTTGCTACCGTCGTAGGAGATCGCATAGTCCTCAACGTCCTCGGCCAGGACCGACTCTTTTCGCCCCGCGCGATCGAAGAGAACGAGCGCGGCCTTGGCGGAGCTGTCGCGGCCGTAGAACTCGGCTCCGGAACGAACGTAGAGAAGGTGGTCCTTGGTGGCGGTGAGGCCCTGGTAGTTGTCGGCTTCGATGGGAACCGGGACGGCTCTCTCGGCAAGGCCTTCGAAGTCGATCCGGATGAACGCTTGCGGTTCTGTCGGCTCGTCGCCGGCCTCTTCTTCCTCGGTGACTTCTTCTGTCGCCAACGACACCTCGTCGCTTTCGGACGGAAAAGGGTGCGCCACGTCCCTGCGCAGGGGCAGGGCGAAGATTCCGGTCATTCTGTTGGTGGCAAAGTTCCATTCGACGGTGCTGATCTGGGGCGCGAACTCCCGCTGGCTGAGGTAGTAGAGATATTGACCGTTGGGATCCCAGGCTGGCTCGCTCTCGTCGAACATCTCTCCGGTGATGCGCCGCAGCTGGCCGTCCTCAACACTCCAAATGTAGATCGATCGGTAGAAATTGGCGTCGCTCAAGGAAAAGGCGAGGTAGCCGCCGTGAGGGGACCAAGCGTAGTCGGAAACCTGCCCCCTGGCTTCGTTGGCGATCTCGCGGATCTCCCTGGATTCCAGCGTCAATACATAGACCCTGCCCTCTTTGTCGGAGAAGGCGATCCGCTTCCCGTCTGGCGACCAGGCCGGCCCGTATCGCATTCCGCTTCCCCCGCTGGAGAGCGCTTGTGGCTCGCCCCCTCCTTCCTGATCGAGGAGGTAGAGCTCGTCCTCGCCGCTCCTATCGGAGATGAATGCGATTTGGGATCCGTCAGGAGACCACCTGGCCCACTTGTCGTGCGCTCCCGAGGAGTTGGTGAGGTTCCGTGTCGGGCCCTTCTCGATCGGAGCGGTGAAGACGTCGCCTCTGGCGACGAAAAGAGCGCGCTCTGCCTTGGGAGACAGGGCGAAGTCTTCGATGTTTTTCTCCACCGGGTAGTGGGACGGACGCCGGGCCACCCCATCGTCCGGCACCATGATGGAAACCTTCCGATCCTCTCCCGACGCCGTATCGAGGATTTGGAGCTCGCCGCCCAACTCGTAGATGATGCGACCTCTCTGGTCTGCGCTGGGCCACCGCACATCCCAAGCCGTGCTGCGAGTGACTTGGGCAAGAGACTTCGTCGCCAGGTCGTAGGCGAAGATATTGAGCCGACCATCTCGGTCGGAAGCGAAGTAGATTTTGTCTCCCAGCCACATGGGATCGCGATCGGTGCGCGGATGGTCCGTGATCCTCTCCGCCGTTCTGGATTCGAGATCGAATAGGAAGAGGTCCTGCGCCCAGCCGCCCTCGTACCGCTTCCAGGTGCGGAAGTCGCGAAACAACGGCGAGTAGGCGATGCGACGGCCGTCGGGCGAGAAATCTCCCGCGCCGGAAGTCGGCATGGGCAGGGCCTGGGGAAGGCCTCCCTCCACCCTGACCGTGTACAGAGCGCCTCCCACCAGGCTGTGCTGGGAATCCCGCAGAGAACGGAAAAGAACCGCCTTACTATCGGGCGTCCAGCCATAGACCTGATGGTCGTAGCCCCAACGGGGCGCCAAGGGGCCTCGGGCGGGGTAATAGGTGAGCTGTTTCGGCACCCCTCCGGTCGACGGAATGACGTAGACCTGCTCGTCTCCGTCGTACTGTCCGGTAAAGGCGATCCAGTTTCCATCGGGCGAGAACTTGGGGAAGAGCTCCTGCCCGCGGTGGGAGGTGAGCCGCGCCGCTCTTCCTCCGGCGGCCGACGCCGTCCACAGATCTCCGGCGTAACAGAAGGCTAGCCGCTCGCCCGACAAGTCGGGAAAGCGCAGAAGCCGGGTCTGCCCGTTGGCTCCGGCGGCGAGGCCGAGACCGGCGGCGATCGCGGCCCAAGTGGTGAAGCGCCCGAAGTGTGAAGGCATGGTTCCTCCTGGGAGGTCCCTCCCTTGAATGGGCATCCTGACAAAGAAAAACAACTCCCCAATATACCGTGGGTCTTGGGCTCGCGGGCCATCGACAGTGATTCTAAGCCATGTCCCAGGGCCCATTTCGAGGGAAGGTATCGCCCCCGGACACGACCACCCGGCTCCAGACGCTGTTACCGACCGTTGGTGATTGCGCCGGTGAATCGGGACCGTATACAATCCCGGCGCGGAACGCCGTGAAACCGGGTGACCACCGGGGCCACATCGGCGACACGGACGAACGGAAAGGGGAAAGGAGACTCACGATGCGCGTACGACATGGAGCACTCATTATTTTGTTGGCCGCGGTGTTGGTGGCGCCCGCGGCCTTGACGCAAGAAAAGGGGGGAGAGGGCATATCCGGCCCCTACGAAGCCGTCCCCAATTGGCCACAGCCCTTGCCCGGGGATTATAGCGGATGGACTTGGGGATCGGTGGGGGGAGTCTACGCCGAGAACGCGAACCGCATTTGGGTTGCTATGCGGGGCGTGCTGCCTATTCCGCGCGACCAAAAGCCGTTTACGTCGTGGGGTGAGCTCGGCCTGACGACCACCGGCGGGGATCGGACCCTGGAGCGGTTGTGGGAACGCCGCTATGACCATTGCATTTTCGTGGTGGATCGCGACGGCAAACAGGTCGCGGCCTGGACGCAGCACGACAAGCTCTTCGATAAGCCAGGCGGGCGGGGGCCGCACAAGGTCAAGATGAGCCCCTACGATGCCGAGAAGCACGTCTGGGTGATCGACGACAACATGCACCAGATCTTCAAGTTCACCTACGACGGCCAGCTGGTCATGACGCTCGGTGAGAGCGGCGTGCCGGGGAGAGACGGGAACCACTTCATGCGGCCGACCGATATCGACTGGCTACCGGACGGGACGTTCTTCATCAGCGACGGTTACGTCGGCAAGCGCGTCGCCAAGTTCGATAAAGACGGTAAATTCCTGATGGATTGGGGTTCAGAGGGTACCGGCCCCGGTCAGTTCAACACCGTCCACAGCGTCGCCATCGGCAAGGACCGCCGGGTCTACGTCTCGGATCGCTCCAACAGCCGTATCCAGGTCTTCGACGAGAACGGCAAGTTCATCGACCAGTGGCCGAACATTCGATCGCCCTACTACGTCCATATGTCGAAGGACCAGTATCTTTGGGTGGCGGACGGCGTGACCCAGAAGATCCTCAAGTACGATCTGAACGGAAAACTGCTCTACGGCTGGGGCACCGCCGGCGGAGACCTGGGATACCTGAACGGCGAGCACCAGATCTCGGTCGACGAGGAAGGCAACCTGTACTCCGCCTCGGTCTTCAACGGCCGGGTGACGAAGTTCCGTCCCAAGGCGGGCGCCGACCCAACGCATCTGGTGGGCCCGGAGCTGCGTTATCCACCCACGGATTGATCATCGAAGGACGGCTTTCTTAGTAACAAAGTGGGACGGCCGGATCAACCCGAGTTGACCCGGCCGTCTGCACTCCTCCGTTGCCACCTCGTCTCGTGCTCTTCGCACCGGATCTCTGTCCCCGCGACTGAGCTCTCACTGGAGACGTCCTCGTTCCTCCGACGTTGTCCCGCTCGCTTCGTTCATGCTACGCTCCTTGCGGAAGCGAGAGCCCTTTCTCGGGCTCCGCCATAGATCGAGGGGAGGGTTTGTGTTGCAAGTCTCGTTGATATCGCTGCTACTTCCATTGCTCTCCAACCCCCAAATTCCTTCCGAGAGTAGTTGCGCCGATTGCCATTTCGCCAATCCCGGCGCGCCCAGCGCCTCCCATCTGCTCGACTGGGAATACTCGGCCCATGGCCGTAACAGCGTGGGGTGCGAGAAGTGCCACGGAGGCGATGCGAGCACGTTCGAGCCCTTCCGCGCGCATCAGGGGATCCTCAATAGCACCAACCCGGCCAGCCCAGTGAGTCGCGCCAATCTTCCTCGCACGTGCGGCGCATGTCACATCGGGCCCTTCGTTGCGTTCCAGAAGAGTGCTCACTTCACGATGTTGGAAGAGGGAAGCGAGGACGCACCCAGCTGTTCCACCTGCCACGGCGAAGTCGCGGCGCGCCTTCTGTCACCGAATAGCCTGTCTAAACAATGCGAACAATGTCACGGTGAACCGGGCGTCAGCCACCATCCGGAATACGCGGCACACGGTCGCCTTCTCCTGGAGTTGGTGAGAGAAGTTCGCCAGAAGCTCTCCCAGGCGCTTCCCATGATCGAGCGTGTCGATGAGGCCGAGCGGCGGGCGCGTCTCGAGGAAGCCTACCGTCAGGCGGAAGTCCCACTCATCGAGGCGGCGAACGCAGGACACTCGTTCATCTTCGCGGAGATGGAGGACAGGCTCTCGGTGGCCTTGCAGAGGTCCGAGTCCCTCCTGGGGGAGCTGGCGAATCCTTAGTCTACCGTTGCCGGGATCATCCGTTCCGTTCAACCACCATCTTCATCCACCGTCCGGTAACGTCGCGGATCTCGGCGGTGATCTGGGACTCGCTGCGCCCGGCTCGCTTCGGAACCCTGAAAGAATGGTCTCCGTCCGGAATCACGTGGAGGGAGGCGAGCTCGCCAATCTCTCCGATGGTGGCTTGAAGAAGTTCGATCTTGCTCAAGGGATCTCGTGTGCCCGCGATGAAGAGCATCGGTACCGAGATGCCGGGCAGATGCTCCTTGCGAAGCTTGTCGGTTCGTCCGGGCGGATGGAGCGGATACCCCAGGAAAACGAGCCCGGCACAGGGGTAGCCCTCGGCCGCCAGGTAAGATGCCATGCGCCCACCCATCGACTTCCCGCCCAGAAA
>DATDRI010000209.1:0-6831 GCA_035291825.1 Vicinamibacteria bacterium
AAAAAGCGTGTCCTCGATCTGAGACCCTTGGAAGGCCTCTTGCTTGATTTGGTAGACGGCGGCAAGATCCGGCTCGTCTTGAGCGCGTGCGGCGACGGAGAATCCGACGGCGACTGCGAAGGCTAAGAGGGCGCGAAGGCACATCGATGCATCTCCTTTGTGAAGCAATGAGTCGGGTTTCCGCGCAGCATG
This sequence comes from Vicinamibacteria bacterium, assembly GCA_035291825.1. Taxonomy (GTDB): domain Bacteria; phylum Acidobacteriota; class Vicinamibacteria; order Marinacidobacterales; family DATDRI01; genus DATDRI01. Next base: position 193 of record DATDRI010000209.1, read on the forward strand.
CTCGAGAGGGCTAGCCCGGTCCCCCATCCAGCAATCTAGTGCCTTACACGGAACGAGAAGGAGACCCTTTCGCCGACGTTGCCGTTCAGGCGAAAGACGATCGAGCTTTCGGTGAGAAGCTCGACCTGTCCCATCCGGACCTCGATGCTCCCGCGCTCGAGATCACCCGTGTTGCCCAAATCGAAGCGCCAGGTCCCGGGGCGACCGCTGGCCGCCACGATCTGTGCCTCAACGACATTCTCTCCCGTCTGCACCGCGGAGCTCGCCTGCGATCGTCCAGTCCCCGAGAACGACCCTGAAGTGCCGTTAAAGGTGACCTGTCCTCTCCCACCGGGAACGGTCAGCTCGCTGGACCAGTTGAGGTTCGCCCTTTGGGAGGGTGGCGTCTGCGCGGTGCCGGCCCCCGTGTCCCCCGCCCGCAGACCTCGGGTACCGACGGACGTCGTCACAGGCCCCGGGGCGCTCAGCGGGAAGTTGACTCGCCATTCATTGTTCAAGACCAGGTTGCTGTTGCCCGCTGAGGTGGCGACGGTGATTGCTCCTCTCGCTTCGACGAAGCCCGAGGGGCCTCCCGATGGGTTGGTGCAGGTGAGGGTTTGGACGGCTCTGAAGTCCGCGGTTCCGCGGGCAGGAATGCTGTTAGGATTCGCGGTCGCATTGATAGGTATCACGTCCCCCACGCTGTCGATAGTGTTCTGGACCCTGGTGATGATGACCGAACCCGTCACTCCAGTCACGTTCACTGTGCTGCAACGGTTGCTTCTCCCAGTGAATCGGATGGAAAGATCGACCCTGCTCGGCACTCCTGTGGGGCACTGGGTCGTATTGGGTTGGAAACGACCATTCGTGAAGGTCACGGCACCGTTCGGATTGACGTTGGCGTTGTTGTCGTCACAGTCACCGGCGCTTACCGTGAATCCGTCGCCGTCGTTGTCCGCCTCCGCCCCGTCATCCCCGCCGGTGGCCGCCTTGACGCCTACCGCCGCTGCCGCCGCCGCTCCGGCTCCGATACCGACAATGGCGGCGGTGGAAAGACCACCGGCGGCGGCGCCCGCGGCACCTCCCGCCGCCGCTCCGGTGGCGGCGCCACCTCCGGCACCGGCGCTGGTGAATCCGGTAATGCCAATCGCTTGGAATCCGGCCGGCACGGCGGGCACGTTGGCCACCAAGGAACCGATGACGATCGACGGGACACCGATGAAACGCCGGTAGGAACAGCTACCGGAAGGGCTCACGGTGGGGTCGTATTCCGCCGTTTGAGCGGCGTTGAACTCCTGGTCGACCGCTTCGATGTAGTAGATCACCCGAGTGGTCTTCTGGCTCGGTTGCGGCATCACTGCCTCGAAGAGACCCTCCTGGTTTCGCGCCATCTCGACATAGTAGAAATCGACGAAATCGGTGGCGCGGAAGTAGACTCGGGCGGTTCCCACCTCTGCCGGTGGTCCGATGTCCGCCTGTATGACCACGAAATCATCGTAGGGCCAGCAGGAGATGGCGTCGTGCGTGATCCCTACCGCGCTTTCGCCTTGGCTAGCCGCGACCGCTGAAAACGCGGGCCGAGCAAGTACCAGAAGGATAAACAATATCGAGCATTTCGCGATGGACACAGATACACCTCCGGGAGTAAAGGTCGATCGTCTAAAGGAACTGATTGGGCCGATCGCTGGGGCCTCCGGGTGGGGGGGTATTCTACTCGAACGGCGTTGAAAGGAAAAGTCAAAGGTTCCCAAGATAGCAGTAAGAGAACATCGGTCGCTCTTCTTGGATGGCGTCGGAGACGGACTTGCCCGAGGGGCGCCGACCGCAATAGCATCTCTCAGCGCGGATGGGGGTGAAGGGGGCTTCATGGAGTTCTATTACAAGAACGTGGATGACGGTGTCCTGGTACTGAGTGCCGACGGCGGCTTGGACCGCGGTACCGCCGAGCAATTCGTCGGCGAGCTGCGGAAGATCATCGAATCGGGGGCCTCCAAGATCATCGTCGACTGCACCCAGCTCAACTATGTCTCCCTCCACGGGCTGCGGACCCTCTTCGGACTGCACAAGGCGCTGGCCGGCCACGGAGGTGACGTCAAGGTGGCCGCGGTGCAGGGCAAGATAGCCGGCTTGGTCGCCGAGTCGCGGCTGAGCAATGTGTTCCACGTTTACCCCTACGTGGATCGGGCGCGGATGGCCTTCCGGAGGGGGAGCTGAGAGTTCGCCGATCCGCATGGGGAGAGCTCCGCATTTGCAGCCCGCGTGTGGCGGGGAGTATAATTGCCGGGTGCCTATTGAATCCGCCCGGAATTGGGTGAAGTCCGGATGGACCAGCCTAGAGTCGAATCACATACCTACTCTGCGGCCCAGGAGGGAAGCCTCCCGGCGCGCTCCGCAACCCCAGCAATAGGAAACGCCACCAGCGTGATCTTGCCGAACGTCCTGTCAACGTGACGCAAAAGCATAAGCCAGCGGAGCATCTTGGCGACAGAATGAACCTACCGTGGGCAGGGGGCCCACGTGTAACTAGCAAAAGGAGGATGTCATTTCACGCAAAGTCTTTGCCGGAAATCTGAGTTTCGATATTACTCGCGAACAACTGCTCGAGGCCTTTGGAGCCATCGGGCCGATCCAGGACGTCGTCATGCCTCTCGATAAGATGACCGGGCGTATGCGCGGATTCGCCTTCGTCGAATTCGAGAGCGACGACGATGCCGCCAAGGCCATCGCCGCCCTCAATGGTACGGAGTTGGCAGGCAGGCCGCTCCGCGTCAACGAGGCTCAGGCCAAGCCGCAGCGCTCGTTTTCTTCGAACCGCGGCGACGGTGGTGGTTGGGCGCCCCCGTTCGATCCAGGTGGCAGACCGCTCAAGAGCAAAGGGAGTCGACGAGGGATCCGTCGGCGCAAGAGGGGTTTCTAGTCCTCATTGATTTGCAGGTGACACCTTCATAGCTCGTTTTCCCACACAGTCCTGACGACCTCCTGGTCATCGAGTGCGGGATAGTGGTTTGTCCCGGTCGGCTTCCGTTAGCGCTCGCTTCGAGGTAGGAATACTCTAACCACCGTGAAGCCGGACAGGTTTCTCTATCTCTCTCGAAGCGACGTCGAGTCTCTCGCCGTCCCCATGGCGGACATCATCGCGGCCCTGGAAGAGATGTTTCGAGAGAAGGGAGAGGGGAGAGTGGAGATGCCCCCCAAGCCCGGCATCCACACCCGCCCCGACGCATTCATTCACGCCATGCCCGCCTACATCCCGAGCCTGGGTGCCAGCGGCGTGAAATGGGTGTCCGGCTATCCCGACAACCAGAAGAAAGGACTGCCTTACATTACCGGCCTGCTCATCTTGAACGATCCCGAGACCGGCGTGCCCATGGCGGTCATGGACTGTACCTGGATCACGGCGATGCGGACAGGGGCCGCCACCGCCGTTGCCGCCAAGTACCTTGCCCGAAAGGACAGCGCCAGCGTGGGAATCGTCGCCTGTGGCGTTCAGGGAAGGAGCAACCTCGAGGCGCTCTCCTGCCAGTTCCGGCTGGAACGCGTCAAGGCTTACGACGTTTTTCCGGAGATCGGGAGGCGCTTCGCTGAGGAGATGGGTGAGAGAATCGGAGTGGCGGTGGAGCCGGTGGCGACGGCGGAGAAAGCCGTGCAGGGGATGGATCTGGTGGTAACCAGTGGTCCGATTCTGCGAGAACCGCGTCCAACCATCGAGCCCGATTGGTTGGCCCGAGGCGCGTTCGCCTGTCCCCTGGATTTCGATTCTTACTGGCAGGGAGGAGCCTTCCAACAAGCGGACAAGCTGGCGACCGATGACCTTGCTCAGATGCGCTACTACCGGCAGGAAGGGTATTTTCGCGAGACCCCCGAGCCCTACGCCGATCTCGGGGAGATCGTGGCAGGGAAGAAGCCGGGGCGAGAGTCGGAAGACGAACGGACCATCTGCATCCATCTCGGACTGGCTCTGGACGACATGGCCACCGCGCCCCTGATCTACAAGAAGGCCGTCCGCCTGGGGGTGGGAACGGAGCTTCCGCTCTAGGAGGGGATTCGAGGATTCGGCAGCCGAAGTCATTTGCGAAGTCTTGAGGCGCTGTGCGAAAGTTGCGGCAGTGCGCTACCGGGTGAAGGGAGGCCCCCCATGATCTCGGGAAAGAAGTACGGCGGACACACCATGACCGGCGTCCTCCGTCGAGTGTTGATCTGCTCTCCCAAGGCGGCCGGTTGGGCCGATCCCAAGCGAACCAGTCGATGGCGGGAGTTGAGCTACTACCGCGAGCCCGATTTCACCACTGCCGAAGCGCAACACGCCGAGCTGCGGCGAGAGCTCGAGGCCTTCGGCACCGAGGTGCTGTCGCTTCCTGCTACGGAGGATCTTTCGCTCGACGGTATCTACGTTCACGACGCATCCCTCATCACCGACGGAGGCGCAATCCTCATGCATCCCGGTAAACCGGCGCGGCGCGGCGAGCCGGTGGTGCACGCCGGGTTCTACGAGGCTCAGGGGATCCCGATTCTGGGGGCGATCCGTTCACCGGGAACAGCCGAGGCGGGTGACATGGTGTGGCTGGACTCGACGACTCTCCTGGTGGGGCACGGTTATCGGACGAACGATTCGGGTATCGATCAGATCCGCTCCCTGCTGGAGCCCCAGGGAGTCGACGTGCTGGTGGCTCCTTTACCGCACGGGCCCGGTCCCTCGGTATGCCTGCATCTGATGTCTCTCATCAGCCTGGTGGACGAGCGCACCGCTCTCGTCGATCTTCCCTGGCTGGCGGTGCAGACCGTGCAGCAGCTACGCCGCCAGGATTTTAAGCTGATCGAGATCTATCCTTCCGAGCGGGAGACGATGGCTTGCAACGTGCTCGCCCTCGGAGATCGAAAGCTCCTCGCCTTGGAGGAGAACGACAAGACCAATCTCCGCCTGCGGCAGGAAGGCTTCGAGGTGCAGACCTTCTATGGCACCGAGATCAGTCAAAACGGCGGGGGCGGTCCTACCTGCTTGACACGCCCCGTCCTGCGTGGCTAACGCAGGTAGGCGACCTCGCCGGCGACCAGAGTCACGAGGATCTGACCCTTCAGAAGCTTTTCGGGCTCGGTTGCGCCGACGACCAGCGGATCGATATCCATCACCGTGACGTCGGCCCAGCGCCCTTCGGTGAGCGTTCCGGTCGTAAGCTCCAATAAGGCGGCCCAGGCGGCCCAAGTGGTATAGCCGCGCAGGGCCTCCTCAGCGGTCAACCTTTGCTCGGAATACCAACCGCCGGGAGGATCGAGGCTCTCGTTGCGGCGCGTGATGGCGGCATGGAGGCCGTAGAAGATGCTGTGCTCGGAACCGGGAAGATCGGAGCTTAGCAGCAGAGGCACTCCCGAGCGTCTGAGGGTCCTCCAGGCATAGGCGCCCTCGATGCGCTCGGGACCCAGACGGTCTTCCGCCCAGCTCATGTCCTCGATCGCGTGGCTGGGCTGCATCGAGGCGATGACACCGAGTGCGGCGAAGCGGGCGAAGTCGTCCGGCTGGATGACCTGAGCATGCTCGATGCGGTGCCTGAGGTCCCTGGCGGTGGGGCTCGCCTCCATGGCCCACTCCAGAAAATTCAAGGTCTCGCAATTTCCCGCATCACCCATGGCGTGGATGGCGACCTGGAAGCCCCCCCGCATCATGGTGGCCAAGAGCGTCTCGTCGAAACCGTACTCGCTACCGCCCACCCCGAGGTGACCCGGCCGATCGGAATAGCCCTCCAGCAGACGAGCCCCACGGGAGCCCACCGCGCCGTCGTAATATCCTTTGACCGATCGCACGAAGAGTTTTTCGTCTCCCATCGTGTCGGGGCCCCGTTCCAGCCAGACGCGTAGGAGATCTTCGTCCCGGCTGGAAAGCATCAACGAAACCCGGATGGGAAGCCGATAACGGTTGGCGAGGTTCTCGAAGGCGGAGGTGGCGGCGCTGTCGGCGCCGGCCTCGTGCACCATCACGAAGCCGGAAGCGGCCATTTCCTCCAATCCGGCGAGTATCCGTGACTCGAGCTCCTCCGGTGTGGGGGCAGGGATGGCGTCTTCCAATAATGAGGTGGCGCGGTTCAACAGGACGCCGGTCGGATTGCCAAGGACGTCCTTCAGGATTTCCCCGCCCGGGGGAGATTCCGTGTCACGCGTGATGCCGGCCTTTTGAAGCGCCAGCCGGTTAGCCCAGACCGCAGATCCGTGAAGCCCTCGCAGGCAAACCGGGTGGTTCGGTACGCGGGAGCTCAGTAGAGTCATCGTTGGATAGTCGTCCGCCCATCCACTCTCGTCCCAGCCGTAGCCGAGGATCCATTGGCCCGCGGGAACCGCGGCGGCCCGTTCGGCGACTCGCTCCACCATCGCTTGTTCGGTGGCGGCGTCGAAGAGAGGTACCTGCGAAAGAATCGCCCCCAGTTGGGCGACGTGAGCATGCGCGTCGACTAGCCCCGGCAAGACGCTGGCTCCTCGAAGGTCGATGACCCGGGTTCTTTCGGCGCGGAAGGCTTCTACCTCTTCGTTGGTACCGACATGAAGAATGCGACCGGCCTCGACCGCCAGGGCTTCCGCGTCCGGCTGCCATCCCGAATCGGTATAGGGTGCGTTGGCGGCGGGCGTGCCGTCAGGAGCGGGATCGTCCCAGGCGAAGGTATAGACGCGACCATT
>DATDRI010000210.1:0-5936 GCA_035291825.1 Vicinamibacteria bacterium
GGGCCCGCCCTGGCCATCCGCAGCTTCTACGAAGAAGTAGCCCTTGTCGCCCACGCCGTTCATCGCGTGACCCAGCTCTGCACTCGCTTGGCCAGTGAGGACCAGGTCAACCAGGAGCGTTTCGACAAGTATGTGGAAAACTTTCTTCGTGATGGTGAGGTCACCGACCCGTATATTGCACGACTGCTGCACCAAAGCAGCCCGCAGGCCGGGCTCACTCTGCTGCGTGAAGGTTTCGAAGACCTGTATCTCATCCTTTCCGAGCTGACCAAGCTTTCCCGCGTCTCCTATGCCACGTTTCAGAGTATAGGCAGGCTGATCTACCGTGAGATCCGGCACGACGAGCACCTGTCGCTGCTGATGGACAAGAAATTCAAGCCGGCATACGACCGTATCCCGAGCGACCAGGTTTCGGAGCTCATCCATCGGATAGCAGATAAGGGCGTTCGCCGTCTGGTAGCCCAAGTGTTCTTGGAGTTCTTCCGTTTGCTCCACTATTTGGAGTTTACCGACCCCAAGGACCGGAAACCGGATGAACTGCGGATGACGGTGCTCATCTTCTCCTTGATCACGTCCGAGGGTCGAACGATGCAGGATTTCATTCAACGGGGGATGTCGGCCCTCACCCTTTCCTCGACCCTGAAGGAGACTCTGGACAGTTTCGTCTACTGCATCCCCTTGGAGCTCAAGAAAGTGATCCATTCCGAGCTATCGGATCTCTATTTCTACAATCGGCCCGACACTATCTACATGCGCATCGAAAACTCTCATGGGATCCTCCGCGATTGCTTCCAGCAGTCGGTGGTCCAATTGGCACAGGTTTTCGAGCCTCAGCTGGAAGGGAAACAGATTTTCTCTCAGTTCGAGACCAAGTTCGAGCAATCTATTGCGCTGAGACAGTCCCTGGTGGACCTTTTGGATACGGTGCACCGCTTCCAACGAACACGCGATGATGGCTCAGCCCAGGAGCTGAAGAAACAGGTAGCCGATTTCTTCGAGCGCTCGTTGAAGAGTCTCATGTACCGGGACTGGGGAGGATTCGAGCTCTTCTTCGTGGAGATTCTCAAGTGCGAAAGTATCCCTGGTCTGATCCAGATTGTCCACCGGTTCGACACCTATCTGGTCACCTTACTGAGGGAGGTGAGCAAACGTGCCGTCCTTCAGGGGGTGCTTCGGGAAGGGAAATCGGGGGCCGTTCCCTAAAAACTCACACCTGCGCCGCTCACGCCTTGGCGGTTGGGGATGAAGCCTTTTTCTCCATCGTATCTTTTTCCTGGACGTGTGTCTTGATCGTCGCCACCACCTCGGGGTCGAATTGGGTTCCCGAGTGAGCCTCCATCTCACGGATCGCCATGTCGTGGGGCAGCGGTGACTTATAAGAGAACTCGCTGGTGATGATGTCGAACGCTTCGCAGGCCCCGATGATCCGCGCTCCCAGGGGAATGGCTACTCCCTGCAGCTTCTCTGGATACCCGCGCCCGTCCCACCGTTCGTGGTGATGAAGGATGAAGGGCGCCAGTTCCTTCCAGATGACGATGTCTTTGATCTGCTCGTAGCCCAGAACCGGGTGGAGCTCGATCCGCTCCCGCGTCCACTCTCCCAGCGCGTCCAGTCTGAGCAGGCCGATGTCGTGCAGCAGGGAAGCGAAGTACAGCGTCTTCAGCTCGTCCTCTGCCAGCCCCAGACCTCTTCCCACCAGGTTGGCATAGCGCGCCACCCTTCGAGCGTGTCCCGTTTTCACCGGCACATGGGTATCCATGGCACCGATCAGAATCTCGATCACATGGGAGAAATAGTTGTTCTGGACATCCCGAAGGCGAGCGTGGTCGATGGAGATCGCTGCCTGGTCGGCGAGATTGAAGAGAATGTTGAGGTCTTGCTCGTTGAAGGGGGAAGCGTTGCGTTTGTTCACCAGCTCCAAGACACCTATGACCCGATGCTCGATGAGTAGGGGGACGCACAACACCGAGCGAGTCGTGAATCCCGTTGATTCGTCGAATCGAGAATCGAATCGAGAATCGCTGGAGACGTCGTTGACCAGAGCGGGTCGCTTCGTCTGCGCGGTCCAACCGGCGATTCCCTGGCCCGGTGACACGACCAGAGGCTTCACCTCTGAGGCCTTGGCTCCGTAGGCCGTGTGGAAACGCAGCTTCTGTTCTTCATCGAAGAGCAAAATGGACCCTGCCTCCGCCCCGACGGTCTCGGTGGCGGTCTGCACGATGACGTCCAGCAAAACATCCAGATGGATGATGGAACGGAAGGCCTTGGTGATGTCCAAGACCGCCTTCAGTTTCTGATGGTAGTCGGACTGGATGTCCTGAGACATTGGATTCGACCTAGGCTCCGACCGCGGGGCGCCATTCTTCGAAAAGCACCGGCGGGAGGAGTCTTTGCCTCAAAAGATTTACCGGAGGTTATCATGCGGGTGCCCGCGGGTCAAACTAGAAGTGGCGCGGAAACGGGCGCGGGGGGCTGTTGACAGGCCAAGGGTGTCATGCTATCTTGCTCACACCTAAGGGTCAAGCGCACATTCCATCGAGGCGGCGAAGGTTTCATGTCGGAAAAGTCCAACCCATTCGCCAAGTTCCTCTCTCACTACGGTAAGGGGGACTATGTCTTCCGCGAGGGAGATGAGGGCGATGAGATGTACATCATCCAAACCGGGCGGGTCTCTATCCAAAAAATCATCAGCGGTAAGAAGACCCCACTGACCGTTCTCGAGAAGGGAGACTTCTTCGGAGAGATGTCGGTTCTGGAGCGGCTGCCTCGAACCGCAGACGCCGAGGCGATCGAGGATGCCGACCTGATTACCATCAATAGCCAAACCTTCGGGGAAATGATCCGGTCCAATCCGGAGATCGCGGTGAGAATGCTGCGCAAGTACTCCATGCGCATGCGGGAGTTCTCCGAACAGCTTGAAGTTCTGATGGTCTCGAGGGAAGGCGGGCACTCCGAGCTCGCGTCGGGAGAAGGGATCTCCAAGGCACCGCCCGCACCGACGATTCCCGCCAGAGAGACTGCCCGAGCCTATTTCATCGCCAAGAACAGCGGAAAGATGTATCACGTTTACAAAGATGAGGTTCTGCTCGGCCGTTACGATTCGGTTACCGGCCATCGTCCGGAAGTAGATCTGACCGAGGAGGATGTCAATCGTAACGTCAGCAGACGGCACGCTCGCCTTCTGCGTAAGGAAGGGCTCTTCCACGTCGCCGAGGAAATTGGCAGCATGAACGGCACCTACCTCAATGGAAAGAAACTCTCCACCGGCGTGCTCACGCCCATCAGCGATGGTGACGAGCTACTCCTCTGCCGGGTTCCCCTGACTTTCAAGATCTCCCAGTAGGTTGGTCGATCCCGCTCAAGGGTTTTCTTCTTCGTCCTCGTCTGGCTCGGGCTCGGGTTCCCGCGGCACCGGGACCGGCGCCTCGTAGATGAGGGATCCGCTCGCCGCCGCACCCTCGATAGTGTAGGAACGAAGGTCTTCCAGTGTTAGATCGGCTTGGCGGATGACCCGAGGAGTCATCATCAGCACGATATCCGTCTCCTTGGCTTCATCCTTGTTGGCAGCGAAGAGACGGCCCAGCAGCGGTACCGCCGCCAGGCCGGGGAGGCCGGACATGCTGGTTCGCTCCTCGGTCAGAATCAGCCCGGCGAGAAGGCTCGTCTCGCCGTCCTTCAGTCGTAGGACGGTGTTGACGTAGCGGTTGCCGAAGGTAGGGAGTCCCTGAAGCGTCGTACCAGAAATATTGTCCAATTGCACCCGAAGCTGCAGACTCACTTCACTGTTGTGATGGGTTCGAGGCGTGATCTCGATGTTTACCCCGATGTTCTGGTACTCGAAGGTGGTGACCGGCTGCTGCGCGATGCCGCCCTGCGCGATGGGAGTGAAGGTGGTGATGGGAATGGGTACGCGCTCGCCGAACTGCGCGGTGGCCGTCTGTCCATCGACGGACCTCAGGTGAGGATTGGCAAGGATGCGCGTGTCCCCGTCCGTGCGTAACAGGTGTACTACCGCTCCCGGTAGACCGGTGACGGTAACGTTTGAGCTGCTGTAGGGGGATTCATCCAGACTGGCCTGTTGATCGGGGAAAATACCGGTGGAGATCCCCTCTCCCGCCAGCGAGCGAAGCTGAATCCCGTACTCCTCCATGCGGGATCGGTTCACTTCCAGCAGCTCCAAATGGACCACCACTTCCGCCTTGCTCTTATCGATGGTGTTAATAATGCGCTCCGCCGCCGCCACCTTTTCAGGAGTATCGACGATGGTGAGGGCGTTGGTTGCGGTATGAGGTGCAACTCTCCGCGCACCCAGTACGATGCGCAGCAAGTCGATGGTCTCCTGGATGTCGGCGGTGGAGAGGTAAAAGGTCTTGGTCACCTGCTTCTCATATTCCTGGCGTTTGGCGGGTGTGTCGGGAACGATGGTGACGATGTTCTCGCTCTGGACGTAGAAGAAGTTGCGGCTGAGCTGGCAAAGAGAGCGGAGCGCCTCTTCGAAGGGAGTGTCATGGAGCTCGATGGAGATGGTCTGGTCGAGGTAGCCTCGATCGAAAACAACGTTGACACCTGCCATCTTTCCCAGCGAGAGGAACACGTCCCGCAGGCTCGCCTCCCGAAACAGCAGTCCAGCGGGCTGTTCACCACCCGGCGCCAGCTCCAGTCTTCCCAGAGCGGTTTCTCGGGCCTGTGCCTTCAAGCTGTCGATGGTCGGAGCAGCCGCCGACAGGTCTTGCTCCTCGATGGCTTGCTCGATGCTGGTGAGAGCCGCGGCCAGATTCGGCTCGGTTGGGTTCATCGCCAAGGCGAGCTCCAACTCTCGCCGAGCCGCCTCTAGGTCACCGGCGTTCTTGAACTGCGTCGCCAAGAGCGCGTGAGACTCCGAGGCCCGCAGCCGGGCTCGCCGGAGATTCTCTTGGTACTTGGTGTTATCGGGATCCTCGCCGACCGCTCGAGTGTAGTAGCCGACCGCTTCGTCATAGCGCCCGGTCTTCTCCGCTTGCTCACCGGCCTTGAAGTCCTTGGAGCCTCGGCAGCTCAGGGAGAGAACGAGCAGGAATAGGACAAAGGATGAACCCTTAGGTCGATTCATTGTTTTTCTCTCTTAATCTTGCTCGCCGGGCGGAGCGGCATCGGAGGCCAGCAGAACGTCGACCCCGGAAGGTACGGTGAAGCGAAACGCCTCATCGGGAAGGCCACGGTTCTCGCGGATATCCTCGAAGATGAACTCGGTTCGGTTGCCCTGGTTGTCCAGCAGACTGATTCGCCTCACCTGCCCCTCCTCGGGTCGGACCTCGATCTCGGCCTCCTCGAAGTCCTCCTGAGGGCGGAGGGGGATGAGCCGGAGCACCCGACCTCCTACCGCAGGTTCCGACTCCGAATCGACGACCTGGAAGGCGTCCAAGAGGCGGGTCTCCCCCATGATGACGGACAAAGGAGAGTCAGGGGCCAGCCCCATGGCTCCGTTTTGCGTGTGGCTCACAATGACCTGCCGATCCTCGGGTACATAGAAGTAGCTGGTTGCGCCATCGGTGACCAAGAGCTTCTCCGGGCTCCGGTACTCCCAGCGCATGCGCCCGGGCCGTTTGAACGCCACGGTGCCGCTTTCCTCGATGACCTTCTGCACGACCCGGTGCACGACCCGTTGCGTGAAAGCCGCCTCGAAGTCCTGGAGCTCATCGTAGTGGGCCTGGATCCGTTGCACGAGCTCGGGAAGGGGAGGCGGTTCCGGGGGGCTTCCCGGGAGCATTAGGGCAATTATCAGGCTCCACATGACTTAGGCGCATTGTACTACGAAAGCCCACGCACGGGATGTTGCTCGGACTTGTGGCAGAATGATAGCATCGCTCTGACTCTTGTGGGCGGCTAGCTCAGCTGGGAGAGCGCGGCGTTCGCAACGCCGAGGTCGCCGGTTCGATCCCGGTGCCGTCCACCAATAA
>DATDRI010000211.1:0-5473 GCA_035291825.1 Vicinamibacteria bacterium
TGGGCCATCGGCACCGGCCGCACCGCGACGCCCGCTCAGGCGCAGGAAGTGCACCAAGCCATCCGCGCCAAGCTGAGCAAGCTTTTTGGAAACGATCCCGCCGCCGGAGTACGCATTCTCTACGGCGGAAGCGTCAAGCCCGATAACATCGATTCTCTCATGGCCGAGGCCGACATCGGCGGCGCCCTGGTCGGAGGAGCCAGCCTGGAGGCTCGCTCCTATGAGAGAATCTGTAAGTTCGAACGGAGTAGGAAAGGAATATGATGACCATCCTTTTGAGCATTCTTCACATCCTGGTTTGCCTGATCCTCATCCTGGTCGTCCTGGCGCAGCAAGGTAAGGGCCAGGACCTGGCCAGTGCATTCGGCGGAGGAGGCTCCTCGGCCGCCTTCGGAGCCCGCGGCGCGGCTACCTTTCTCGCCAAGGTCACCACCAGCGCGGCTATTCTCTTCATGTTGACTTCGCTGGGGCTTTCCTATCTCCGGCCGGCAATCGGCGGCGGATCGGTCGTCCCACCCGACGCCCCTCCCGCCGAGACCCTGCCCAGCGAGGTGGGCCCGGAGGAAACGCCAGCCCCCGAGGGCACGGAAGCGACGCCAGCACAACCTGGAGAGGAACAGTCCGGAGAAACAACAGCTCCATCGGAGAGCGAGGGCGCCGCCCAGCCGGAGACGCCCCCACAAGAACAGGCGCCTGCGGCTCCCGCGCAGCCCTAAACGCAGTCATTCCGCGCGCCTCTTTCTCATCTGCTATAATTGCGTCCCTCCGGGGCTGGTAGGCGCAGCCCCGACGACCCGCCGAGTGCCGAAGTGGTGGAATTGGCAGACACGCACGCTTGAGGGGCGTGTGGGGCGACCCGTGGGGGTTCGAGTCCCCCCTTCGGCACCAAGCAATAACATGCGCTCCTTCAATAACTTACACGATTCGACCTCAAGGCTGCTAACGACAGGTTTCAGGAGCTCCTGGTCGCCTGTGTGAGATGCACGCTAGTCATACACTCGAGCACGCGACTTTGCTATGATGGCGTTATGAGCACAGCGCATACGGTCTTGGATGAACTGCTGGAGCCGATCGGTGCTTGCCTCACGCCGGAAGTCGCCGATCGTTTGACAAAACTTCGTGCACCGGCGTCTGCGCAGAAGCGAATGGCAGAACTCGCCCGCAAGTCGGAGGAGGGCCAGCTCTCAGCGACAGAGAAAGATGAATACGAGGCCTTCGTGTCCGCGGGCAATTTCATCGCAATTCTTCAGTCCAAAGCTCGTAGACTGCTCCAAGACCGCTCGGCCTGATGGACGCGGCTCTGCGAGAGCTCGTTCGCGAGCGCGCAGGCAATCGCTGCGAGTACTGCCGCATACACCAAGACCAAGATCCCTTCTTCACGTTTCCCGTCGATCACATCATCGCCCGCCAGCACGGCGGGAAGACAGAGGCAGAGAATCTGGAAGCGGATTGCGCATGCCCTGAAGACGTGGCAAGAGGAGCACACGATAGACGAGAGCCTTCAGTACTCCATCTTCTTTCTCGACGAGCGGTAGGCGCCAGAGACGGGATTCGCGTCCCTGGTGCGCAATGGGGCCACGCATCCTCGAGGCGGTCATCGATCCACAGGGGCGGGTGCGGAACGTCGATGTCCTGCGGTCCGTCCCTCTCCTCGATGATGCCGCTGTGGCGGCCGTCCAACAGTGGGAGTACGAGCCGACCCTGCTGAACGGCGTTCCCGTTCCAGTCATCGTCACGGTCACCGTTCGTTTCGAGATGTACTGAGCCGGCGAAGCGTCCGGTCAGCCTCCCGTGTCCAAGGCCACCTCGTGGATCTCGAGCTCGCCGTGACCCTTGAACATTTCCTTCGGGGGGACCCGGCTGTGCGCCTCTTTGAAGGCGTCGCTCTCCGTCCAGGCGCGGAACTGCTCTTCGGTCTCCCAGAACGTCAGCACGATGAAGGACTCGCCCTTGATGGGCCGGAGCACCAAGTTACGTATGAACCCCGGCTGGCCATCGACCAGACCCCGGCGAGTGCGGAAACGGTCGAGGAAGTCTTCTTCGTAGCCTTCCGCGACGGGCACGCGATTCTGAACGACGATCATCTCCTCTAACTCCTCTCCAAGTTCCTGCCCGCACGCCGACAGAGGCAGTGCGATGTGGCGAGCTCTGGCATATGATACTCAATCATGCCCACCTATGATCCCAGTGAAGAGGACACCGGTGAACACCGGTTGCCCACCGTCGACGCCGAGCCCGAGGGGCCCCCCGTTTCGTCGCTGGTCCGCGTGGATTTCGGAGCGGTCTCTGACCGGGGCAAGGTCCGGTCCAAGAACGAGGACCATTACCTGGTAGCTCGGTACGGCCGGGCGTTTGAGCCTTTGCTGACGAATCTTCCCTCAGAAGATCTACCCACCGAATTTCGAGAGACGGGATACGCGATGATCGTGGCCGACGGCCTGGGCGGCGCCGCTGCCGGCGAGGTGGCGAGCGGCATGGCCATCAGCACCTTGGTGAAGCTGGTGATCGACGTTCCCGACTGGATCCTCAAGTTCGATGACAAGACCGAAAAAGAAGCCATGAGGCGCGCCGACAAGTTCTACCGGAAGATTCACGAGGTCCTGGCCCGACGGGCCGAATCCGACTCCAAGCTCTCGGGAATGGGTACCACCATGACCTTGGCTACCATTCTCGGCGTGGATGGCATCGTCGCTCACGTGGGGGACTCGCGAGCCTACCTCTTCCGCCAGGGAGACCTGCACCAGTTGACGCGCGACCAAACGCAGGCTCAGTTGCTCTTGGAGGCCGGCGTCATTACCAAAGAGGAGTTCGCCAAGAATCGCTACCGGCACGTTCTGCTCCAGGCCATCGGGGGACGAGGCGGACTGGTGGACGTCGAGATCCACCGCACCCGCTTCCAGAACGACGACCGCCTGATGCTGTGTACCGACGGCCTGACCGACATGGTCGCTGACCCCAAGATCGCCGGGGTGCTCGGTCGCGGCGGATCCTCTCAGGAAGCGTGCCAGGCCCTTCTGGATCTGGCGTTGGAGGCCGGGGGTAAGGACAACATCACGGTGGTTCTGGGTCACCTGAGACTCCCGGACGAGAGTTAGCCCATCCGCTTTCGGCTAGCCGCTACTCTTGACATCTGATGTACTGGCTTGTATCATCAGATGTCATGGCGCGGACGACGGTCGATATTGACAAGCCCATCCTGACGGAGTTGAAGGCCCTACAGAGGAAAGAGGGTAAGTCCTTGGGAAGGCTCGTCTCGGGGCTGCTGAGCGACGCCCTGGCGCGACATCGGGGAGACAAGAAGAAGCCCCCAGTTTTCAAGTGGAACTCTCGCTCCATGCGGCCGCTGGTCGATCTGTCGGACAAGGACGCACTCTATGCCGTGCTAGACCGGGACGAGACGAAGATCTCGACCCGCAGGAAACCTTGAGCTACTCCGTCGACGTTAACGTCCTCATCTACAGCTCCGACGAATCAAGTCCTCTTCACAAAACCGCGGCCAACTTCCTCAAGGCTTGTGTATCGGGCGGAGACGTTTTCTGTCTTGCCTATCTCACGTTGATGTCCTATCAGCGAATCACAACCCACCCCGGTGTCTTCGCCGATCCTCTCACCCCACAGGAAGCCTTGGAGAACGTCGAGACTCTCGCCAGATTGCCCAATGTACGCCTCATCTCGGAGCAGGAAGGCTTCTTGGATATCTATCGGGAGATTACCGGAAAGTTTCCGGTAAGAGGAAACCTTGTGCCAGACGCTCACCTCGCTGCGCTGCTTCGCCAGGAGGGTGTGCGAACTCTTTATACAAACGACCCGGATTTCAGAAGATTCGATTTCCTAAGGACGGAGAATCCGTTTTCATGACAACCTACTGCTGACCCTTGGTGACTTTGGGGTCTCATAGAAAGAGCGCATAATGACCCTACCATGTCGAAGTCGGTAAAACTCGCCATCACTCTGGCCTTCCTCGGGGTCATCACCTACGTCGTGCTCTCCTCGTTCGGCCTCAGCCAGGAGAGCTGCGAAGTCTGTATGGTGTTCAAAGGACGAGAATCCTGCCGCACCGCCCGGGCGGTCACCCGCGAAGAGGCTATTCAGGCGGCCAGGGACAACGCATGCGCCCGCATCGCCAACGGCAGGACCGAGAGCATTCTCTGCGGCAGCACCCAGCCAGAGAGCGTCCGCTGCGGGGAATAGCAAAAAAAATGGGCCGCCAGCTACTGGATGGATACGTCCAGAGCCGGTGGCCCGGAGCTTACAGTCAGGTTGCGTTCGGTCCGCGTCGATGTGAGGAGACGCCTCAGCTCAAATTCGCTTTGAAGAAATCGACTGTCCGCTGCCAGGCGAGCTTGGCGGCTGCTTCGTCGTATCGCGGCGTCGTATCGTTGTGGAAGCCGTGGTTTGCTGCCTCGTACATATGCATGGTGTATTGCTTTTTGTTGGCTTTCAACGCGGCCTCATAGGCGGCCCAGCCTTCGTTGACGCGCTCGTCGAGGCTCGCATAGTGAATGAGCAAAGGCGCGTTGATTTTGGGGACGTCCTCGGCCGCAGGCTGTCGGCCATAGAACGGAACGGCTGCCGCGAGGTCAGGTATCCGCACCGCTAGCGAATTGACTACACCGCCACCGTAGCAGAATCCCACACAGCCCACTTTGCCCGTGCATTCAGCATGCGACTGGAGAAACTCGACGGCCGCGACAAAGTCTCCCAATAGCTTCTCGCCATCGAGCTTCGCCTGCATCTCGCGACCCGCATCGTCCGTGCCCGGGTAACCTCCCAGAGAGGTGAGCCCGTCGGGCCCGAGCGCCACGTATCCGGCGAGAGCCGTGCGTCTCACCACGTCCTCGATGTACGGATTGAGCCCTCTGTTCTCGTGGATGACGACAACGCCCGGGAGCTTGCCGCTCGCCTGGGCAGGACGAGAGAGCAAGGCTTTGACCTTTCCATAGCCTTGCGGCGAATCGTACTCTATGTACTCCGTCTTAAGGCGGGCATCGTCTGGAGCGACCTGTTGGGCCCAGGCGTATTGCGGGCTGAGGCTCTCCACCAGGGCGGCGGCGGACAGGCCGCCGACCGCGAACACCTTGGCGCGGTCCAGGAACTCGCGGCGGTTGATCCCCCCGTGGACGTAACTATCGAATAGATCTAGAAGTCCCTGATCGAAATCACTCGCTTTCTTTCTTTCCATAGCCCTCACTCTCCTCTTTCTAGGGTCTGATTGCTCCCAACCGTGGCAAAGCGGGTATTGTAACCCCGAGCCGTCGGGAATTCGAGCGGGAGTCCATCGCCTGGACGGAATCGGGTGGCGGGGGTGCGGGGAGATTCGACCTTGCCCCCCAACTAGGCCTTGGCGCCTGCCCTTTTTTCGTGGTAGTCTTGGCCCGCATCCATGAGGTTGTGCCTGACCAGCGAGCGACAAGTCTCTTTGAGATCGGCTGACCCTGGATGTGCTCCGGCACGTCCAATCGCCAATCGCTCG
>DATDRI010000212.1:0-2229 GCA_035291825.1 Vicinamibacteria bacterium
TCATCGGAAAGCACATTCTCTGGCTCCACGGGCGCGGGGTCCTCCTGGTCCAGGCGACGGTCGGTATGGGGGAGGCGATCTTGATCGAGACGTCGCTCTCGTATCTCGGCTTCGGCGTTCAGGAGCCGACCCCGTCCTGGGGCAACATGGTGGCCCTGGGAAAGGACTACTTCTTCCGAGGGGAGCTCTGGGTCTCGACGGCGCCAGCCATCCCCATGCTCCTCACCGTTCTCGGGTTCTATCTCCTCGGAGACGCTCTCAGAGAGCCCATCGCCGAAGAGAGGGCGTCGTGACGGAATCGGCCAATCGAAGGGAGATCGACGAGTCCATCCTCTAGGAAGTCGACCCTTTGATTTGTCCTTGCGGCGACCAGCTGCGAGTCATCTCTTTCATCACCCGGGATTGGAAATTCCTATCGTTGCGGTGGCGGAGGGTCCAGCGGAGGAGGCTTCGGAGGAGGTGGCGGAGGGAGCTGGTAGCCGCTGGCTCGAATCACCAACCGCAGGCCTGTCCCTGATTGCGCTCCTCCAACCAGGCCCTGAGCGGCGCGAAGTAGTCGATGATGGCGCTGGCGTCTGTCTCGCGGCCACCGGTGAGCTCCTCCAGCGTGTCCTGCCACGGTTGGGATCGCCCCTTCTCCAGCATGGCGGCCAGCCGCCGCCCGGCTTCTTCGCTGCCGTAAATGGAGCACTCGTGCAACGGACCCTGAAAGCCGGCTACCTGACAAAGCGACCGGTGAAACTGAAACTGGAGAATGCGAGCGATGAAGTAGCGCGTGTACTCGACGTTCGCCGGAATGTGGTACTTGGCGCCGGGATCGAAGTCGGCTTCGCTGCGCGCCACCGGAGGAGCAATCCCCTGATACTGCGTACGGAGCTCCCACCACGACGCGTTGTAGTCTTCGGGACGGATCTCTCCGGAGAAGACACGCCAACGCCATTCATCGATGAGCTTGCCGAACGGTAGGAAGGCGATCTTGTCGAGCGCCATCTTCATCTGCTGGTTGATCACCGCCTCCCGGCTGGTGGCGACCGCGTCGATGAGGCCAACCCGGTGAAGGTACGCCGGGGTCATGGAAAGATTGACGGTGTCGCCGATGCCCTCGTGAAAACCGGGATTGGCGCTGGAACGATAGAGCGCGGGTAGGTCTCCGTAGTGCAGATAGTAGTAGACGTGCCCCAGCTCGTGATGGACGGTAATCAGTTGCTCCTCGGTAGGCTCGATGCACTGCTTGATGCGAACATCTTCTCCCCCATCCATGTCCCAGGCGCTGGCGTGGCAAACCACCTCTCGATCCCGCGGTTTGGTGAGTAGGGAGCGTTCCCAAAAGCTCTGCGGTAGAGTGGGCATGCCCAGAGAGACGAAGAAGCCTTCCGCCAGCTTCGTCATGCGCACCGCATCGTAGCCTTGCTCGACCAGAGCCTTGTTCACGTTCAGATTGGACGCGCCGGGATAAGGCTCGACCAGATCGTAGATGTTGCCCCACTCCTGGGCCCACATGTTTCCCAGGAGGTGCGCGGGTATCGGTCCCTGTTCCGGCACCCTGCTGCTGCCATAACGCTCGGCTAGCTGCGACCGCACGTAGCAGTGCAGCTGTTCGTAAAGGGGCTTCACTTGGTTCCAGAGACGCTCCGTTTCCAACGGGAATTCCTGGGGACTCATATCGTAGCCGGAACGCCACATCTCGCCCAGATCGCCGAAACCGAGATTGCGCGCACCGTCGTTTCCCAGCTCGACGAACCGGGTATAGGGCTCCCGCAGAGGCGGTGAGACGGTGTGCCAGCCGCGCCAGACGTCCAGGAGCTCGTCGTAGTCGCGGCTTTTCGCCATGATGCGCTCGAGCTCGGGCAAGGTCTTGCATGAGTCTTTCTGCTCTTCACCTTGGGGGCAATACTTTCCCTCTCCGTAGGCACCGGTGAGATCGTTATAGAGACGGGTGAGCTCGTCGCGTTTTGCGGCATCGGCGGGAGCCGGGCGACTGGTGTCCGCCAGCTTCAGCAGGGCGATGGAGCGCGCGGCGTCGGGGCTCAGCTCCTGGCCCTGGTATCGCGTCGACTCGCCCACCACCTGATTCTGATAGGCCAGAAAACGGGACTGGGCACGCGCCGCCAGCACGGCGGTGTCGGGGATGATGTAGGTATTGCGAACCCAGCTGGCGGCGGCCACTTCCTTTCCGAGCTCGTCGAGCTCTCGGTTCACACGCGCCACGAACTCATCGGCCGTCTCCTC
>DATDRI010000213.1:0-3391 GCA_035291825.1 Vicinamibacteria bacterium
GGGCTCGAGCTCCAGAGCCTTGTCAAGAACCTGCCGGGCTCCCTCCGGATCGCCTTCCTGCACCCGGACGCGCGCCACGTTCACCCAGCCGTCGGCGTAATCGGGACTCGTCGTGGTGACCCGGAGGAAGGCGTTCTCGGCCGCGCGCAGATCGCCCTGCAGGAGCATCCCGATGCCGTAATCGTTCCAGCGCAAAGCGTCATCCGCTTCGTCCGGGGGGATCAGGGAGGCACCGCCGGCCTCGGCATCCATGACTGGAAGGGACACCTTCGCTTCCGCCATGGTCACGATCGGAAGGTTGGGTATCTCCTTCAGGACGCCGGAGACGTTGGCGGTTGATCCGGTGAAGAGCCACCGTCCATCGTCGTAGTGGGGACCGAGAGCGAAGTCCTGATGTGACGGATCTCTCTCCCCGGCGTAGGCCCACTGCGTGTTCCACCAGGCGAACTTGCGATAGTTGAGCTTGGCGGTGAGCGTGATCTCGGAGCCGGAGTTGACCGGAACCTGCAGACGGAAGCGGACGGTGTTGGCGGCGCCTGGCGGGATGAGCCGCACGTAGAGAACAGAGCGGGCCGCCCAGGCGTTTCGTTTGGTGATCGGGTTGCCGTTGCCGTCGAGGAGGAGCGATCGGTAAAAATGGGCACCCGGCTCGACCGGGCCCTTGCCATTGTCTTCGACGCTGCCGCTCCAGAAGATGGTCTTTCCCTGGTTGTCCTCGGCCTTCAACTCCAACCAGGTATCGAACGCATCCACCGTTCCTCCCGGGAAGAAGTGTCCGACGTTCCGGGTACGAACCACCGCATCGATACGCACCGACTCGCCGCGAAAGAGGGTCGGTCTTCTCTGATCGAGGGGGGCGACGATCTCTTCCACCGCAAGGGGCGCCGCCGGGCGGACGGGAGCCACCATCTCGGCTTCTTCCCCCACCGCGAAGGTGCTGGCGATCTGCCTGCCCGCGGTCGCTGCTGGCGTGCCTGCAGGGGTCTCGGCGGAGTTGGGCTCCTCACCTCTTACCAGCGCAAAGAGATCCACTGTGACCTGTCCCGCCTTCAGGAAGTCGACCACCGCTTCCAGCTGCTCGTCGTCCTTGTAGGCGACGGGAAGGGCGGTATTGGCGGCGGCGAATCGATGCGAATGCACCACGCCGCTGCGGTTTCCGGCGTCGTTCGAGGGCACCAGGGGCATGTGGCAGTCGTTACAGGACATCGGCTGCGGCGGGTAGTAAAAGGAGCGGGCTCCTTCTCCGGACACGCCGCTCGCCTGCCAGTTGTCGTACTCGTTGAAGCCGCGTATCCACCGGTAGTGGTTGACCGGCTCGTCCAGATGCACCTTGTGGCAGGAGGAGCAGAACGTCGAGACATCTCCCTGATGATGCGGCTTGAGAAAGGTCTGTCGATGGGGCTCGGGATCCAGGCGGAGCACGAAGTCGTGAATCCCGCGGACCCAGCGGTTCTCGCTGGTGGCCAAATCATGAAGGGGCGGATACTCGATGGTGAAACCGCCGTTTCCCATGGTGGAGTCGACGTGGACGATGGAGTGACAGGACACGCATCCCAGACCGGCGTGCGGCTCGGGACGGTCGATGATCTCCTCGATGGGCGTGTCCATGAGGCCGGAGAACAAGATGGCGTGATCGTGGCAGCCTCCGCACCATTTGGAAGGCGTGGTGCCCACCACGCTCTGCATGTACTCGACCGACTTGCGATACCACTGGTTGTTGAACGAGGCGAGGTGGTGGACCGAGCTGTTCCACTGATCGTAGATGTCGGGATGACAACCGGCCTCGCCGCAGGTCTGGGACTGCATGAAGAACTCGGCGGGAATGAGTCCCCCGTGAGCCGTGCGGGCCGAAGAGGGGAAGAAGGGACCCTCCGCGCCGCCCATCGCTTCGCCCTCCATGGAGACGGGAGGTAGCTCCTGGTTGACGCTTGCAGGAGGGCTCCCGGTGCGGAGCACAGGGACTCCGGCGGGGACGAGGACGGCGGCCAGAACGATCGCCGTCGGTATGCGCCGGCGAACTGCGAACACCAGCGCTAGGGCTCCCACTACCGCCACCGCGACGTGGGCGAGGAGAAGCGGCCTCATCGGTCGAAGATTTCCGAGCGCCACCAGAGCGAGGCCGGTGAGAGCAGTCGCGCCGATCGCGATCCCCGCCATCCACCAGAGGAGGGGAGTCAGCCCTCCGCGAAGCAGCCGTTTGGCCTCCGGAACGGCGAAGAGGAGAAGAAAGATTCCCAGCACCACATGCAGGAGCACGTTGGCGGCGTAGAAGACGGAAGCCTCGGCGAAGGCGGCCAGATAGCTGCTGTTCATCACCAGGAGGACGAAGCCGGCGAGCAGGAACCGCCCCAGGTGTGTGGTCATGCTGCGGAGGATGTTAGCTCCAGACTCGGCACCGATCAAGGCACCGAATGTCTGGAGTAGACTGGGGACCAGGAGGCTGGGCTCCCCCCGATGGGCTCCCCGATGAGGAACAAAATGCATTACACGTATCGAATCGCCGGTATTTGCGCTCTGTTACTTGGCTCGGTGCTTCCCTCGTTCTCTCAAGAGGGATGGCGCTTCACGCTCAGGCCGGAGGAGAGCGAGTTCACGGTCAAGGTGGGTAGAGCGGGGTTCCTCAAGGTCTTCGGGCACGACCATCTGGTTGCGATCCGCGGATTCAAGGGGGAAGTGAATTGGCAGCCGGAACAACCTGAGGCGTCCTCCATCCGCATCGAGGTCCAGGCAGCCTCTCTGACCGTGGTCGGTGAGGACGAAGAGGAGCGGGCCCAGATCCAGGCCGATATGGAAGCCAAGGCGCTCGAAGTAGAGAGCTACCCGCAAATCCTTTTTGTTTCGGAGGAGCTCTCGCTGGGTGACGCCGAGGGAGGCGAGTATCGGGGTCGCGTGACCGGTCAGATAACGTTGCGCGGCGTCACGAACACGGTGACGATTCCCTTGACGCTCACGGTCAGCGAACAAAGTCTGCGCGCACAGGGCGAGTTTCAGATCAAAGGAAGCGACTTCGGCGTCGAGCAAATCAGCGTCGCCGGCGGTACGGTCAAGACCAGCGACGATCTCGAGCTGACGTTCGACCTGGCGGGCGTTAGGGAATAGGGACCCGAGTCTCTGGACTTCCGAGCTCTCGGCTCCCTTCACGAAACTTGACCCCCAGCGATGCTTGTATTAGCAAGCTCATATGAGTCACCGCTTGCAAGTCCTTATTCCGGAGGCCCTGGATCTCAAGATCCGGCAGGCCGCGGAGCGAGAACGAATCTCCAAAGGAGAGTGGGTCCGCCGGGCCATGGCGCGTGCCCTCCTTGAAAAACAGGGATCGAAGTCCGCTCTCGCCGAGCTTCTCGCTTTGGATGCGCCGGCCGGCGATATCGAGCAGATGATCCAGGAGGTC
>DATDRI010000214.1:0-3593 GCA_035291825.1 Vicinamibacteria bacterium
CTGGGCCCCGCAGCGAAGACAGGTCAGAGGGTCGACCTCGTATAGTCCGCTCTGTCATGGACGAGTTCAAAATTCCCCCGCCTGGTTCCGGCGTCCCTACTCCGCTGGGAGCTCACCAGGCAACAACTTCGCCGTCCTCGAGCAGGTCGAGAACCGAGCGGCCCCTGCTGGAAAGCTCCGCCCCCTGCTGGAGGCTACGCCAGGATCTCGTTGACGACGCGAGCGGGCTCGACGCCGGTCAGCTTGGCCTGAAGGCCCTGGAGGTTTTCGGTGAACCGCTGGTGGTCGATGCCGAACAGATGCAGGAGCGTGGCCTGGAAGTCTCTGATGTGCACCGGGTCTTTAATGATGTTGTAGGAGAACTCGTCGGTTTCGCCATACACGACGCCGCCCTTGACGCCGCCGCCCGCCATCCAGAGTCTGAAGCAGCGAGGGTGATGGTCGCGGCCGTAGTCAGTCGGGGTGAGCTTCCCCTGGGAGTAGATCGTTCTCCCGAACTCGCCGCCCCAGAGGACGAAGGTGTCTTCGAAGAGGCCTCGCTCTTTGAGATCCTGGACGAGGGCAAAGGAGGCGCGGTCGACGTCTCTCGCCTGGGCGGGAAGGACTTCGGGCGCGAACTTTCAACGAATTCATTCTAGGCAGTTGAGGCAAGTTTGGGAATGTTAGGGAAAGCCTGGCGGACCCTGGACAATGGCGCTGTCCTGGCGGAACGCTTAAGATTCCACTTCCGACATCCCGCGTAAGTCGGTCGAGGGCACATGCGAACCCTAGGGCAGGATCTCCGCTACGCCCTACGGGCGCTCGCGAAGAGCCCCGGCTTTGCCACTGCGGCGGTCATCTCGCTCGCGCTCGGGATTGGCGCCAACACCACTATCTTCACCCTGATCAACGCGGTGTTCCTGAACCCGCTTCCGGTGGAGCGGCCGAGCGAGCTCCTCGCGGTCCTCACCGTTGACGCCAACAATCCCGGCGTTTGGACCGTGTCGTACCCGAACTACAAGGACCTGCGGGACAAGAACGACGTCTTCAGCGACCTGGCAGCCTATTCGTTCCCGAACCCAGCTTCGATGCTCGCCCGAGGGGATGAGCCCGAACAGATCATGATCGAGTTCGTCACCGGCAATTACTTCGACGTCCTCGGGCTGAAACCTGCGCTCGGTCGGTTCTTCCTCCCCGAGGAGGGCGAGACGCCGGGAGCTCATCCGGTGGTCGTGATCGGGTACGGCTTCTGGACGCGGCGGTTCGGCCGCGACCCAAAGGTGCTGGGTTCGACCTTCGGTCTGAATGGCCGCCAGTTCACGGTCGTCGGCGTGGCGCCCGAACGCTTCAGAGGCCTGACCGTGGTCTTTGGACCCGACCTCTGGGTTCCGGCGATGATGCAGGACGTGGCCGCGGCCCGGTTCCGCGACTTCTTCAACGACCGGCGTGCGCTTTTCTTCAGTGTGTTCGGTCGGCTTCGTGCCGGAGCGAGCCTGGAGCAGGCCACCGCGAACGTCAAGACGATTGCCGATGCGCTGGCGCAGGAGTATCCGGTGCCCAATCGAGGACGCTCGGCCAAGACGCTGCCTCTCACCGAAGCGACCCTCTTTCCCGGCATGCGGCAGGGGCTCGTCCTGGGCGGCGCAGTCCTCATGGTCATCGTAGGGCTCGTGCTTCTGATCGCTTGCTCCAATGTCGCCAATCTGATGGTCGCCAGGGCCGTGGCACGGCAGAAGGAGATCGCGATTCGCCTGTCGATGGGAGCTGGGCGGTGGCGGCTCGTGCGACAGCTCCTCACCGAGAGCGTCCTTCTCGGTCTCATGGCGGGCCTCGTCGGTTTGATCGTGGCGTTCCTGGGGCGCGACTTCATCTTGTCCTTCCGCCCCGCGTTTATCGCGAACAACACCTTCGAGCTGACGCTCGATGCCCGCGTCTTCGGCTTCGCCCTCCTGATCTCTCTGGCGACGGGACTCCTTTTCGGTCTCGTGCCGGCGCTTTCGGCTTCCCGCTTCAGCGTGGTCGATGCACTCAAGCAAGAGTCGAGAACCGTCGGGCACGCACATCGACGGGTCAGCCTTCGAAACGCGCTGGTGGTCGTCCAGGTGGCACTCTCGATTGTCTCTCTGGTGGCGGCGGGACTCTTCATGCGCAGCTCGACCCGCGCCCACGAGCTCGACCCCGGTTTCGAGACTCGAAGGCTCGGCGTCATGATCGTAAATCCAGGCCAGGGCGGGTACGACCAGGCCCGAGCGGAGCAGTTTTACGATGCCGTGCTGGAGCGAGTGGGCGGAATCCCGGGACTTCGGTCGGCCTCCTGGGCCAGTAACCTCCCCCTCTTCGGCGGGTTGTCGCGAAGCATCTTTCCCGAGGGGCTTCAGAACCAGGAGCGGGAAGAAGGGGTGCTGGTCCAGACCAACATCGTGGATCTGGGGTTCTTCGAGACCTTCGACGTTGCGCTTCTCCTGGGCCGAGACTTCTCTTCCGCCGACCGAAGGGACTCAATCCCGGTCGCGGTCATCAACGAGAAGATGGCGCAGCAGTTCTGGCCCGGCGAGAATGCCATCGGAAAACGATTTCGAATGTACGGTAACGACTTCTTTCAGGAGGTGATCGGCATCGTCGAGACCACCAAGATCGGAACCCTGGGCGAGGACCCGCAGTCGTGCGCCTATCTGCCACTCGAGCAGAACTACTCCGATGCCATGACGCTTTATCTGCGCACGGAAGGAGATCCCCCCCCGGTGATGACTGCCGCTCAGCGTGAGGTGCGCGCGATGGATCCGTTGGTTCCCGTCATCAATCCCCTGACGGTGGGAGAGGTGATGGACCAGTCCCTGTTCGCGCCGAAGCTCGCCGCCGGGCTCCTCGGCGTCATGGGCGTCATGGCGCTCGCCCTCGCCTCGGTGGGGCTCTACGGGGTTTTGGCCTTCAGGGTCACCCAGCGCTTCCAGGAGATCGGATTGCGGATGTCTCTTGGAGCCCGCCGCTCGGACGTGCTCTGGATGGTTCTGACGAACGCGATGATGCTCGTCGCCGTGGGTGTCGGGATCGGTCTGGCCGCGGCGTTCGCCGTCTCTCGCGTGGTGAAGGGATTGCTCTTCGGCATCAGCGCCACCGACCCCGCGACGTTCCTCGGGGTCACGCTGGTGCTGACGGCAGTGGCCCTCGTGGCGAGCTCCATCCCGGCCCTTCGTGCGAGCCGTGTCGACCCGCTGGTCGCGCTCCGACACCAGTAGAGTTGTCCCGAAACGAGCGTCGACCCGTTACGGGAGCGCAGACACCCAGTCTCCCTTTTCGAGCCATTGGACACGAAGCATCTCGAGGAGGCCCGAGTCCTCGAGCGCACGCACGTAGCTGGCGAGGAGCATTTGAAGCGGAAGCTCGTTCGCTGAGCGCCGCGTTCGGAAACGACCCGGGCGCCTTTGCTTCTTCTCCCCACCGCTCGAAGGTGCTCTCCGGCTCGCTGGAAAGATCCGCCATCTCCGGCACCGAAGACTGCATGCGGAAGGCCATCTCGTACTGCGCGATCCGGGCGAGCGTCTCCGGGCTTCCAATTTTCTCGTATTGGATCTGATTCAGCTCGGAGAGCGCATCGAGCATCCTGCGTCGGACCT
>DATDRI010000215.1:0-12140 GCA_035291825.1 Vicinamibacteria bacterium
GGAACTGAAAGCGAGGGGCGAATCAGGTTCTCTTCAAAGGCAGGGAGCACGGTACACGGCGGAGCCCCACCACCGACCCGCGGTCATCGAGGCTGACTTGAGGATCAGCAAGGGAGCGAGCTTCGCACTGGTCCAGATGGAGACACTGCTACCGGCCCTCCCAGCGCGGCGATGAACGGAGACCACGAGAAAGAGCGCGTACAGTGCGAGCAGTCCGACCAGTGGCGCGTAAACCAGAGCGCCAACCAAGATGGTCAGAACCTTCTTGTCGGCGGAAGCCAGATCCAGCCATGCCGCAACCGGAGAGCGCCTCCAGTCGAGGTTACGCACAGGGAAATCGATCCAGAGCCCGGCGCCGTGGCGTCGAAACAGATAGGCATGCCCGCGTCCGAAACCGAAGGCTTGCTTCATCATGCCCCGCAGCGTCACCCGGTGATGGTGTGCGACCTTGGCTTCCGGGAGATAAGCGACCACCACCCCGCGCTGGTACAGACGGGCACAGAAATCGTAGTCTTCACCGTATATGATCACGCCCTCGTCGAAACCACCCATCTCGCTGGCCAGCGCTCGCCTCACCGAGAAGTTGGCGGTGGGAAACCCTCCCGATCGGGGAGTCCATTCGCGATGCCGGGACGGCGCTTCCGGCAGTCTCAATGTGAAGAGCGAGCTGAAGACCTCTAGAGGCGACGTCCCCGGAGCCCCCACTACCCGGCCGGCCACCGCTCCGACCATAGGGTCCTCGAAGGGCGAAGCCAGGTTCAAGAGCCAGTTCGGATCCGGGCTGCAGTCAGAGTCGGTGAAGGCAACGATCTCTCCCCTGGCCGCTCGGATCCCAGCGTTGCGAGCGGAGGCGGCGCCCCTCTTGGGCTCTTCCAGAACTCGCATTCCTCGATCGGCCCTTGCCTGTACGAACGAGCCCAGGAGGGACAGGCTTCCGTCCGTGGAGCCATTGTCGACGAAGAGAATCTCCTGGGGAGCAGGCGCCAGCCGATCCAGAGCTTGGAAGAGAAGAGGAAGAGTCCGGGAGGCGTTAAGGACCGGGATGACGACCGTGATCGCGCCGGCTAGACGTCCTCGATCAGGCAAAGCACCTCGCGCTGAATGGGCTCACCCGTGACTTCGGCCTTGTCCTCGGTGAGGAGCATGTTCACTTCGCTGCGGATGCCGAAATCCGGGAGGTAGATGCCAGGCTCGATGGAAAAGACGGTAAAGGGTAGTACTTGCCGCTCGTCCTGAGTCTCGAAATTGTCCATGTGGGCACCATTACCGTGTACCTCGAGCCCGATGTTGTGGCCGGTGCGATGGATGAAAAACTCTTGGTAGCCTCGTTCCTGTATGAAATGACGCGCCACGTCATCGACCTGATAGCCGCGGAAAATCTCGCCTCGCCGCGTTCTATCGATCACAAAATCGATGGCCGCGTCCCTGGCTCCCGCTACCACTTCCCATATCTCGCGGATTCGCTCCGGTACCGTGGGGCCGACATATCCCACCCAGGTGAAATCAGCGTAGATGCCATCCGGATGGTCGACCTTCGCCCAAAGGTCGATGAGCACGAAACTCGCCAGGCCGATCTCGCGATCGGATGAGGCGGTGGGAGTGTAATGGGGATCTCCGCTGTGCTCGTCCACTGCTACGATGGGTGGCGAGGAGGTCACTAGACCGAGATGGGCGAACTGTTCGAGTATGAACTGTTGTGTCTGATACTCGCTGGCCTTTTCGCCCGCCAGGATACGGTGTCTGATCTCGGCAAACGCCCGGTCCTTGGCTTCTATGGTGGCCTGGGCGGCTTTTCGATGAAGGCCCACCTGTTCGGTGGTAAGGCAAGACTCGAAAATCGATACCAGATCGGCTGAGCTCACAATGTCCTTCCCAAGCTCTCTTAGAAGCTCCACCGTGCCGGCGTCGACGCGAGAGACGTACGGGATATTACACTTCGGCGAATACTCCATGGCGATACGGTTGGCGCCGGCGGTTGCTTCCGAAAGCCTCTCCCTCATCTCCCGCCATCCCGCGTAGACCAACTTACGGCCGGGGAGATGATCCAGGTGATGGCTCTCGATGGCGTGAACGATCGCGATGGGCTCGCCGCGAGCCGGCAAGAAGTAGAACCAGCGCCGTGTCGCGAAGCGGTCTTCGGGGAAGCGAGCCACCCTTCTGGCGATAGGATTCTGGCCGTGGAAATCGTAGAGCAGCCACCCGTCGAGGTGCTGCTCGGCAAGGGTTTTTTGGATGCGCTCGGTCGGTAGTTGATTCACGGTCTACCTCCCGCCGGGGGTCAGTGCCAAGAAGAATCGCATTTCGACTGCCGATTCTATCGCGAAGACCCAGGGCAGCCAAGTGCTCGGCTCCTTTCCCGAAGGGGAAATAACCCGTACAATGCAGCCCGCCATGCCTGGCGTGAAGGATCCGCCGCGGAAACGCAAACTGTTGCTGGTGGATGGAAACTCGCTCGTTTATCGGTCGTTCTTCGCCATCCCGCGGCTCACCAATCGGGAGGGCGTTCCGACCAATGCCGCCTATGGTTTTGCGACCGTTCTCCGGAAAATCCTGGCGGAGCAAGCTCCCGAGCGCGCCGCGGTGGTATTCGATGCGGGGGGTACGAACTTTCGGCATCGACTCTATTCGGAATACAAGGCCCATCGCCCACCGACCCCGGACGATCTGGTCGTGCAATTTCCCTTGACGCGAGAGGTGTGCGGAGTGTTGGGGCTTCCTATCCTGGAGATTCGAGACGTCGAGGCCGATGACGTCATCGCCACGCTCGCTGCCAGGGCGGCGCGGGAAGGGTACCAGGTCTTCGTCGTCTCTTCGGATAAGGATTTCTTGCAGGTGGTTACCCAAGACATCACCGTTATCCAACCCGGCAAGGACTTTCACTACGATCCGGCCATGGTGGCAGAGAAGTTTGGCGTGCCGCCGGAGAAGGTAACCGATGTCCTGGGTCTGGTGGGCGATACCGTCGACAACGTTCCCGGGGTACCAGGAATCGGGATGAAGGGTGCGGTCTCCCTGGTCCGCCAGTGGGGCTCGTTCGAGGCGGTCCTCGATAACGCGGGAAAGATACCCAACAAGAGGCAACGGGAGGCCTTGGTCCAGCATGAGGAGCAGGCACGGCTATCAAAACAGTTGGTGCGGCTCGACACCGACGTTCCCCTGGAACTCGGGCCGGACGAGCTTGGCTATCGCGGCGCGGATCGGAAGGCGGCTTTCCAGCTCTTCGAACGGCTTGGATTCACGTCGCTGCTCAACGACTACCTGCCCGAGGCCACCTCCGCACCGGCAGCATCCTACCTTCGGTTGGTGTCTTCCGCCGAGCTCCGGCGCCTAATGGAAACGTCGAGAGAGCGAGGTCGCCTCGCTTTGTCCCTCATGACCGTGGAGGACAAGGCTAAAGGCGGGCTAGTGGGAATCGGCCTGGCGGTCGATCCGGGAAAAGCCTTCTTCATTCCGGTGGACGGCAAGCTCACCGAAAAGGCCATTCTCGATGATCTGGGACCGGTGGTCTCTAACCGCTCGGTGCTCAAGGTGGGCCATGATCTGAAGTCAACGCTGTTGTGGTTTGCCGAAAGAAACGTCGCCTTGCGCGGCATCGGGTTCGATTCCATGGTCGCCTCCTATGTCTTGAACCCCGGTAAGCGGACTCACCAGCTGGAAGCATTGGCGGTGGAGATTCTCCAGAGGCCGCTCGGCGGATCGGAATCTACCGTCGACCGGCAGGCAGTCCTTCCCGGAATGGGCGCCGCCGCCTCGCAGGACCAAGTTCGGGCCAGTGCGGAGCGAGCCGACGCGGTGCTTCGAATTCAGGAAAAATTGGAGCCACGCATAGAGGAAGAAGGCTTGGGCATGGTCTTTCGCGAGCTGGAGCTACCTCTCATCGAGGTTCTGGCCGGCATGGAGAGGGCCGGCATCCGGCTGGACGTGGAGGAGCTGCGCGCCATGTCTCAGGAGGTCGGAAAGGAACTGGAACGGCTCACCGCCCAAATCTATGACCTGGCGGGCGTGGAGTTCAACATCAACTCACCGAAGCAACTGGGTCAGATTCTCTTCGAGAAGATGAACCTTCCCTCATTCCAAAAGACTGAAAAGCAACGTTCCGCTTCCACCAAAATGGACGTGCTGGCGGAGCTGGCGGTCCATTTCGAGCTTCCCCAAAAGATCCTCGAGTACCGGAGCTTGGCGAAGTTGAAGGGGACCTACGTGGATTCTCTCCCCGCCCTGGCGGATCCCAAGACCGGTCGCATCCATACTTCCTTCAACCAGACGGTTGCCGCCACCGGTCGATTGTCGAGCTCGGAGCCGAACCTTCAAAACATACCCATACGGACCGAGCTCGGCCGACGCATCCGAAGCGCCTTTGTGGCCGAGCCGGGCTGGCTTCTCCTTTCGGCGGACTACTCGCAGATCGAGCTCCGGGTCCTGGCACACATGAGCGGCGACCCGAACCTGATCGAGGCCTTTCGCCAGCAAGAAGACATTCACGCTCGAACGGCGGCGCGGGTGTTTGGCGATAGCTCCGGGCTCTCCGAGGCAGAACAGCGGCGACGGGCGAAGATCATCAACTTCAGCATTATTTATGGCAAGACTGCCTTCACTCTGGGGAAGGAGTTCGGCGTTTCTAACCGGGAGGCGCAGGCCTTCATCGACAATTATTTCGATCGCTACCCCAAGGTCAGGGAGCTTCTCGACAAGATCGTTCGCGAGGCACAACTGACCGGCAAGGTGAAAACGATTTTCGGTCGGCACCGCTATGTGCCCGAGATAAACAGCCGCAATCGCGCTACCCGAGAGGCGGCCAAGCGCGTGGCGGTGAACGCACCCATCCAGGGAACGGCCGCCGATCTCGTCAAGAAGGCGATGGTCGATTTATGGGGCGAGCTGGGGAGGCGGAAAATGGGAAGCCGCCTGTTGCTGCAGGTTCACGACGAACTGGTGCTGGAGGTGCCCGAGAAAGAGGCGGAAGTTGCCTCCCAGGTGGTGCGCCAGGTAATGGAAGGCTGCTACCCGATGGCGGTTCCTCTGAAGGTGGATGTCCATATCGGACCTTCCTGGAAGCACTGAGCGGCTAGGCCCGCCGTTTTCCAATCATCAGCAGCGGGTAGGAGAGACGGTCTGCCAGGAAGCCGGGTCGGCTGACGTTTCGCTCCATGGCAGAGAGGAGCTCGGCACGCGCCGTCTCCGGCCGGTCAAAGGTGCTGCGCCGATCGGGCAGGCCCAGCCATCTGGGAAGGTCGACGATGAAATGGCTGAAGTCGTCGCGCAGGGAGCTGGCACCCACGATCCGGACGTCGCTCAGGCCGGCGCGGGAGGCCCGCTCGGCAAGCTCCTTTCGAGAGAACGGGACCTCATCGACGTGGCACGTCTCACGGCCGAGCTTCTGCCGAGTCCAGACACCGGCGTGGAACAGAAACGCCCAGCGGTTGGGGACCCACAAGAAGGTAAGCCCCCCCGGTCTGAGAACCCCGGCGTGAGCTTCGAAGATCGCCTGTCGATCTTCTCCGAAAAAATGCTCGGCGGTGCCGAAGGACATAGATAGATGGTACCGATCGCTGGCTCGTTCGGGTAGCTCCAGGACGTTGCCGAGTCGGAACTCGGGATTCATGTGAAACTTTTCCGCCACGTACCGCGCATGGCGGAGTTGCTTTTCGCTGTAGTCGACCAGAGTGGTTCTCGCTCCCAGAAGAGCGAAGAGAAGCGACACTTTGCCTTCTCCACAACCTAACTCCACTGTTTTTAGGTCATGGAATCCACCGAAGTGACCGAGCACCGCCTCCCGCATCACGCTCCATCCAGGGCAGCTCGCGTATCCCAGACAAGAGCGAAAGACGCGCGTCATCTCCGGCAAGGATTCTCTTCCCCATAGCTCTTGGTGTTGCTCGTTGTGGCGGGGGGCCTTCATCAACGCTCCTTACCTCTCCATGAGCTCCACATCTCCCCAAACAGCCGGCGCTCGTCCGCAGAGAAGTAGAAAAGCATCATGGCCATCGCGAAAACCAGCGAAGTGAAAACAGTGACCATCAGTAAGTGCCAGTAGGTTCCTGCTCCGGTCCACGGATAGACGGTGATTTGGCATGCTCCCAGCAAGAACCCGCAAAGAATCGGAGCCACGATACACCGGGCAACGTAGCGAACCGTGTCTACGCCGGTGAGGCGACACACGATTCGCGAGACGAAAATCAGTTGGGTGATCACGAGAGGAATCGACGTGCCCAAGGCTACACCGAGCACACCGAAACGGCGTACCAGTACGATGCTCAGGATCAAATTGACCAGGCCCTCCACGGCGGTGAGGGTGGTCAGTCGATGATGCTGGCCCATCCCATAGACGACATTCATGGCGATGGACTGGATCATCTCTATGGTGAAGGGGAAGAGGAGCACCAGCAGGACTCGGTAACTCAGGGTCAGGTAGTGAGGCTCGATGACGTCGCCCACCCACAGCTCGAGAAAGGGCGACGCGCTTCCCATGATGTTGCCGGCGGCCAGGACGGCCAAGAAAGCCAGGATCTTCGACGCGCGCAAGAAGGTGCGTCGCAGGGCTTCTTCATCATTCGCACCGTAATATCGACTGAATACGGGGAAGAAGGGCGAAGCGGCGTGACCAATGAAATGGCGGAAGTAGGTGATGATGACCGCGGCGAGGTTGTAATAAGTGATGAACTGCACCCTCATGAACTGGCCGATCACCAGGGAATCGGTATAGAAACGGACCTGGTCGGCCAGCGAGTTGAGAAAGGAGAAGACGCCGAATTTGCGGATGTTCCGGAAGGTGGTGGCATCGAAAAGGGGTTGGGAGCCGTGCCCGGCGGCGGGCGCCATTTTTCTGGCGGTGAGCCAGACGGCAATCGCCGTCAAGACGCCGGAGATAGCGAATATAAGACCCAAGGCCAGAAGCGACTGGCCCATGAGAAGAACGATGGCCATCGTCCTCCCCATCAGCATGACGATTTGAATGGCGTTCAGGAGGTCGTACCTCTCTTTGGCGCGCAGCACGCTGACGAACACGCGCGAGAAGAAGGACGCCGCCATTCCCAGGCTCAGTACGACGAGAAGGGTGGCGAAGGGCCGGCGGAGCTCCTCGGACAGGTTGAAGACGTTCCGGAAGACAACGTCCGAGTAGGCGAAGGCGGCTCCCAGTGCCATGCTGAGAAGAACGATGCCGAAGGCGATGATTCCGAAGACCAGCTGGCTGGTGCGTATGACTTTCCCGATGTCTTCCTGCCGGTCATCCGCCAGGTACTTCGAAATGTGGTGGACCAGCGCCGAATCGATTCCAAAGTTCAGCAGTCCGTAGTAGCCGAGAATCGAGCTCAGGAGGATCCAAAGGCCGTAGGATGTGTCTCCCAGCCGCTCGATGAGTAAGGGAGTAATGTAGAAGGCGACGGCGACCTTCAGGCCGTAGTTGGCCCAGTTCCAGAGCACATTCGTGACGACCCGGGGGGGCGTGCCGGCCATGGTGTGCGGTTTCAGCGGGGCGGGGTCAAGGCGGGGGACGCCGCGGTTGCCACAGGTTCCGGGGACAAGCCTTTCTCGAACGCAAGGTCCCGGTACAGAGAGAGCAGCTCACGCTCCATGACGGGGAGTGAAAACTGGGTGGCCCGCCTGGTGGCGGCGGCAGAATAAGCTTCCATCCGACCGGGGTCGGTGAGAAGCCCGATGAGGGCTCTGGCGAGCTCTGCCGGCTGGTCGGGTCTCACCAACTCTCCCGTTTGGCCATGCGATACCACACTAGCCACACCCCCCACTCGGGCGGCGACCACCGGGAGCCCGAGAGCCATCGCCTCCACCAAGACCCGACCCATTCCTTCGTTTCGAGAGGGGGCGACAAGAACATCGGCGGCAGCTAGGAATGGCGTGACGTCTTCCACGGCTCCGGTAATGGTCAAATACCGACCCACACCGGCCTCCGAGGCCAACTCTTCGAGCCGCCGGCGCTCCGGACCTTCTCCCACCAACACCAACCGGATCTTGGGGAGCGCCGTCCGCAATTCAGGAAGGGCGCGGACCGCGATATCGAAACCCTTTATGGGAACCAAGCGCCCAACTCCTACCACGGCTCGCTCCTCGGCCCTCCATCCCAGCTTTTCCCGGGCGTCTCTACGCTCCGGGGCCCTCTCCCGCAGGCTTTCGATGTCCACACCGCTCGGTATGACGCGATACTGTTTAGCGCTTCCGATGCCGCGGGTGAGATGCTCTCGCATATCGTCTTCAGTGAGGGCGATGATGCGATCGGAGAAGTGTGCCGCCCATCGTTCCAGCGCTATGAAAAAAGACGTAGGAACGGCGCCGAAGTAACCGTAGAAGACGTGGCCGTGAGGGGTGTGAACGATCACCGGCACTTTCGTCAGACGAGCCGCCAGCCGCCCGATGAAGCCAGCCTTGGAAGTGTGGGTGTGAACGATGGCGATCCTCTCCCGGCGAATGAGTCGGATCGTCGCAACCAGAGCTCTCAGATCGTGGAGCGGTGAGATCTCGCGCCGGAGCGAGCCGATGATCTCCAATCGGCAACCGGTCTTCTCTGCCAGGTGGGTGACGTCTAGCTCGTCGCCGCTCGGCCCGGTGGCCAAGATGGTCTCGTATCCGGCTCGCACCGCGGCGGCCGCGGAGTCGATGGTGTTGCGGGCCGACCCTCCCAGGCTCAGGCGCGTAATCAGGTGTAGGAGCGTCACGTTCGTTTCCAGTTCTCACACCGTAGGAAGCCGCACCTTCCCTCTCATCCCGTCAGGTCGACGAGGATATGGAAATAGAGCCGATCGGTTTCGCCGATAAGTTTTTGAGGGCTTTCCTTTCGAGGCTACACCCTTCGCGGAACACCGTCAAATTTCAAGATGCGGGGGGCTCTCGACAGGCGCTCTATTTACGAAGCCAGGCTCAGCTTCTGCTGCCTGAGGGCGTCCAGAACCCGGTTCGGTTCATCGATGATCGGGTCGGAGCACAGATGACGCAGATAGAGCGTGAGCAATGGATGGTGAAGATCCCGGGAAAGCCTGCACCCGTCCAAGTAATCGGCGGTGAGTCGATTCATTGCCGGATCCGCATTCCGGTTGCCGGGCAGCCTCTGGAGACGGCGGATGACGGTCTTGGCCGAGAGGGGTAGTGCATCTCCGGCGATCAGCAGATTGCGGAGGATGAAGTCATACCAGTTCAGAACGGCGGGGCCGATGCGGGCATGCTCGAAGTCGACCAAGGTCAGTTGGTGAGGATTCTGAGGGTCGCAAAGGATGTTTCCGAGGTTGAGGTCTCCGTGGAGGACTTGGGCCCTGTCCAAGATCTCGCCGAGTTGATCGACGAGTCCCTGCTGGAGCGCGATGCGACGCAACGTTTGCCGAATGTCACAATCTGCGAAAACGCCGTTGAGCTCGTGGGGCGGGACGGAGAGTTTGCACAGCTCTAGCAAAATCTCTACCAACGATTCCAGGCTCTGCTGTTGACCCAGCTGCAAGGGCGCTCCCCGGGTTGCGGCCGTGTAGTCAATGAGGCCGAGCCTGCCGTCGCGCAGTGTGACGTCGGGAAGATGGTCTTTGAGCTGCGGCTGGGTTCGAGCGATGAACTGGACGCAGGCATACGACATGCGGGCCTTCCGAAGAGCTCTTTCGTTCAAGGGGACGGAGTATTTTCCTACCAGCACCGTTGGGTTTCCGCCGAGACTGAAAACGTTGACCCTCCGTGCGTTGATGGTAATGGCGATACCCGGAGAGCTCGTCAGCTCGACCAGCCCGTTCGGGGATTGGAGTCCCAGTCGGGGGATGGAGCTCGAGGAGGCGAATACTATCCAGGAGGGAGAGAAGAACGTGGATAGTTTCATGAGGGGATTGATTCTAGAAGCCGCCCGCAGTAGCGATGAGAGCGGTGGCTTTTGGAGGAGCTGACCCACGATGAACTGGAATGCCTCCAGGCCGGCCAGTGAAGCCGCGTACCGACAATTCCGGTAGCTGGGGTGAGTGAAGAACCACCGAGTGCCCTTGAATCCAGACCTGCCCAGCATTCTGGTCAGAGCGGAGCGGGAGTGGGTCAGGACACGGAGCGCCCCGCCGCGTCGAACTCGATGATAAAGATTGGCAAGGAATCGTGGCAGTAGAGAAATGAAGCGCAGGCCGGTGTGCTCTTCCTTGTAGCCGAGAAAATACTGCAGGCCGTAGCGGTTCTCGATGGCGAGGAATAGCGTTCCCTCTGGCTTCAAGACTCTTTCGATCTCTCGAAGTGCGGACTCTTGGAGGACTTGGGGAGGCTTGTGCTCGGAGAATGTGCCCACCCATTCGAGCACCCCGTTCAGGACGACGACGTCGAAGAAGTCGCTGTCGAACGGCAGC
The DNA here is from genome assembly GCA_035291825.1 of Vicinamibacteria bacterium. GTDB lineage: Bacteria > Acidobacteriota > Vicinamibacteria > Marinacidobacterales > DATDRI01 > DATDRI01. The sequence goes on from DATDRI010000215.1 coordinate 10,311, forward strand.
GACAAGACGCTGCCTTGAACGGTGGTGAGATGTCGAATCCCTTCCTGTTCGGCGCGTATGTCCGTGAATCGCAGGCCATCGAGCTGAGAGTCCAAAGCGAAAACCTGCTCGAACTCCTTGGCGAGCCAGAAGCTCAGGGCTCCCCAGCCGCTTCCGCAGTCCAAGATCCGGTTTTTGGGGGAAGAAAGCAGAGATAATGTGAAGCGATCCTCTCCCCGTACCCAGTCGGCTCGGCTCTTTTCCATGATGGAAAGGGACTGGCGCCACCCCTTTTCCCGGGCGAGGGCCAGGACCTCCTCGGAGGAGACGCCGGAAGACAACCGCCAGCGGCTGGATCCCTCGGTGAAGCAGGGGATGTTGTAGCGGATGGGGAAGTTCGCTCGGCAAGGTGCGCAGATGAGTGCCTCCTCGGTCTGGCCGCGGCACAACTCGCCGCGGCATTGGGGGCAGGCAAAGGGGTTCGTGATCATCCGGCCAATCGAACGAAATGTCTCGAGGGGGTCCTCGCCGTGCAAGCAAGGAGCTCCCCTTCCAACCTCTCGGCGTGGCGATCCCACGAGTAGCTCGTTTCCGCATAGGTTCGGCAGCGGCGCCGGAAGGCTTCGTCTCGGGCGAGTGGCAGGGCTTCCTGCAGGGAGGAGGCCAGCGAGGATTCTCCGGTGTCGGAGGCGAGCAGGCGCGCTTCCAAAGGGACCAGTATCTCGGGTGTGGCGCCCGCCGGCGTCGCCACCACCGGCGTGCCACAGGCGAGCGCTTCGACGGTGACGAGCCCGAAGCCCTCGTGGGAACGCGTAGGGAGCACGAACAGATCCGCCACCTGGTAGTAGAGAGGAAGCTGATCTTCCGGAATATAGCCGAGAAATTGCACGCGGTCTGCGAGTCCTAGATGAGTGGCGAGCTCCTCGAGGAAACGTCTCAGCGGTCCCGTCCCTCCGATCAGGCAGTGGACCGGCGGGCCCTCGGGAAGTCGGCGCAGCGCTTTCAGGAGGGTATCGATGCCCATTCGCTGCTCCAGATCGCGAACCGTCAGCAGTAGCAGCGCGTCCTTGGGTAGGTTCAGCCTATCTCTCAATGCCAGGCGATCCGGCGCGGGTCGGAAGTGGTCCAGATCGACTCCGCCGGGTATCGTCACCACCGGAGCGGCCAATCCGTGGTGGGTCTCTCCCAAGAGCCGGCGAGAAAAATCGCTGAGAACGAGAATTCCATCGCAGTTCCCTAGCGCTCGCCTTTCCGCTCGTCGGAGCATGGCCGAGACGAGACGGGTACCCATGGGGGCCCTCCTTTTCTTCGGATCGACGGCCCGCAGGCGATACTCCGTCCCGGCGGGAGAATGAAAACAGTAGAGACGCGGCAGACTCGAGGGCAACTCCGGCTGCACGCCCAAGGCTGACAGAGGCTGGTGAAAGAGGGCGACATCCCAACTTTGGTCTTGGAAGTAGTCCCGAAACGATGTCCTAGCACCGAAGATCGAAGTGGTGGCGTAGGACATCGAATGGGCTCGATTGACCGGGTAGTGCCGCAAGGACACGCCATCCAACGTGTCATCTGGAAGCAGGTCGCCGCGCGGCTGGCGACACAATAGCTGGACGGTATGGCCCCTTTCGGCGAGTCGCCGTGCTTGTTCTTTCAAGACACGGGCCGAGCCGCCCGTCGTTTGGAGCGGAGAGACGTCTGCTACCATGAGCACGCGCAGCCTGACTCGATTCACTGGCTCAACCGCTTCCGCACCCCATCCTGGTGGTTGGAAGTTACGGCAAGGCACGAACGGGCGCCCCGCCAAGGAAAGCTCCGACACTGAATGGTTTGTTCTCCAGGCTACACCCTCCTGAA
>DATDRI010000216.1:0-21487 GCA_035291825.1 Vicinamibacteria bacterium
GACAATCCCGACTTCTTCTGGTTCGGCGGTGACAACACCATGCGGGGCTACCCGTACCAGGGCTTCGTCGGAAACCGTGGCTTCTACGGCAATGCGGAGTTGCGTTTCCCTCTGGTGGATGCCCTACTCACGCCGCTTGGTTTCTTCGGTCCTCTCCGCGGCACTTTCTTCGTCAACATGGGAGGGGCGGCGTTCGAGGATGAGTCGTTTCAGGTCTTCGCCGACAACCTCCGTATCTCGCGGGTGGACGGTCGGCTGGTCGAGGGATGGGGTTTGAAGGATACGGTGGCCTCCTGGGGGTTCAGCTTGGGCATGAACGCCTTCGGGCTGCCACTGCACTTCGATTGGATCAAGCTCACGGATTTCGCCCAGCCGGTTTCCGATCGTCTTAGCTTGCGGGACGAGACGCAATTCAAGTTCTGGATCGGGTTCGATTACTAACGTTGTTTAGTGCCGTGGGGCCCCACCCCCACGGCTTCGGGTTTTCGTCGGCGCTTCGCGCCGGGCTCGCTCCGCTCGCGCAGGATGCAGATGAATCATTCCGGCATCCTGCCGATCGCGGGCCTTTCTTGACAGGGACGCTCTCCCCGAACTAAAATAGGTAAGTTACGGTAAATAGATGGGAGAAAAGCCCTTGTACGTGATTTTCGAGAGTGGAGGCAAGCAGTTTCAAGCCTCGCCGGGCGAGCGTTTGCGACTAGAGAAGCTCGACGCCGAGGTCGGCTCCGAAGTTCAGTTCGACCGTGTCTTGCTGGTCCATCGCGACGGGAAGATTCAGGTGGGCAGACCCTATTTGGAAGGAGCCCGAGTGGTGGGGACCGTTCTCGAACAGGACCGCGACAAAAAGGTCCTGGTCTTCAAGAAGAAACGCCGTAAGCAGTACCGGCGGACCCACGGGCATCGCCAGGCGTTTACCGCGGTCACTATCGACAAGATTGAGGGTAAGGGGTAAAGGCAATTGGCACACAAGAAGGGTCAAGGTAGCTCCCGGAATGGGCGAGACAGTCACTCCCAACGGCTAGGTGTGAAGGCGTTTGGAGGGCAGCAGGTCTCGGGTGGGACGATCCTGGTGCGACAGAGGGGAACACGGTTCAAACCGGGAGAACACGTGGGACGGGGAAAGGACGATACGCTCTTTGCCCGTGCCAGCGGCGTCGTCCAGTTCGAGAACCGCGGCCAGCGCGGACGCTTCATTAGCATCATTCCCCGAGCGTCTTCCTAATCGTTTGCCCCGCCCTTTCCGCTATCCCCGCACCAGCAACGAAGACTGACGTGCAACCTAAGTTCGTCGACGAAGCCCGCATCGAAGTACGGGCAGGCGACGGAGGTCGGGGGGTCGTCAGTTTTCGTCGCGAGAAGTACGTTCCCAGAGGTGGGCCGGACGGCGGTGACGGCGGCAGGGGAGGCTCGATCTGGCTAGTCGCTCGTGCCAACCGCAACACGCTCGCCGACTACCGCTACCATCCCCGGTTCCAAGCCGAACGAGGTCGTCACGGGGAGGGCTCCCGGCGTACCGGCCGTGATGGGCAGGATCTTTCCCTGGCTGTTCCCCTGGGAACGGTGGTCTTCGAGGACACGACCGGAGAGATGCTGGGAGACCTTCGCCAGGAAGGCGACCAGCTCTTGGTGGCGCAGGGGGGCCGCGGAGGCCGCGGGAACGCTCACTTCGCGACTCCGACCGACCAGGCTCCTCGCCGCTTCGAAGAGGGACAAGGCGGCGCGCAGCGGCGACTGCGGCTGGAGCTCCGATTGATCGCCGAAGTGGGTCTGGTAGGCTTTCCCAACGCCGGTAAGTCGACTTTCATTCGACGCGTTAGCGCCGCGCGCCCCAAGGTCGCGGCATACCCGTTCACCACGCTCACACCGCATCTGGGTGTGGTGGACGTCGGAGACGGAGAAGGTTTCGTATTGGCGGACGTGCCTGGACTGATTCCAGGTGCGCACCGCGGTGCCGGTCTGGGCCATAAGTTTCTCCGGCATCTCCTGAGGACCGGGCTTCTGGTCTACTTCATCGACGTCTCGGAGGCATCGGAAAGGGACCCCGTCCAAGACCTCGAATGTCTGATGGAGGAGGTGGAGCGATTCGGACGCGGCCTGGAGAAGAAACCTGCGGTGGTAGCGGCCAACAAGATCGATGTCCTGTCAGATGGAAGTCGCCTGGCGTCGCTCGAGAGCGCAGCCAAGGAATTCGGACTCGAGGTCTGGGCCGTCTCGGCCGCTACCGGTGAGGGGACCGAGCGGTTGCTCGTGTCACTGGCCCGTCGGCTCCAGGAGAAGGAGATCAGGAACTTGGTGCAGGGGCGATGAGTCATAAGCGATGGGGGGTCTTGGGGGGCACCTTCGATCCAATCCACTTCGGGCATCTCCGGGCAGCGGAGTCGGTCCGGGAGGCTATGGCTCTGGACCGTATCGTGTTCGTTCCCTCCCGCGTTCCGCCTCACAAAGCGCGACCGTCGGTGACCTCTGCCGAAGACCGCTACCTCATGGTCGAGGCGGCGGTGTCGCTCCAGCCGACATTCGAGGTCAGCCGGATAGAGATCGAGCGTCAGGCGCCTTCCTACACCATCGACACCCTGGCTCAGTTAGCCGGCCAGGATCCCGAGAGAGAGGTTTTCTTCATCACCGGGATCGATGCCTTTCGCGAAATTAGAACTTGGCGACAGTGGGAGGAACTGCTCCGTACCTATTCGTTCATCGTGCACGGAAGGCCGGGGTACGGTCTGGCGGGAGCCTTCGAAGTCGTACCCGAGGAGCTGCGCTCGCGACTGGTAGAGATCCGAAACGGAGCGCCGCCGTCAAGCGAGCGAGGACCTTCCATCTACTTGGTCAACGCTTTGACGCTCAACATTTCCGCCACCGAGATCCGGGCGTTCGTGCGAGCGGGACGGTCGATCCGATATCTGGTGCCGCCCGAGGTGGAGTCCTATATCGCCGAACATCGTCTCTATAAGGAAAAGGCCGGGTAACATTTGACGACCAAGAAGCTGACACTGAGGAGCATGGGGAGGGAGCTGCGGACGGCGATTGCGGCCTCCCAGGAGAGAAAGGCTGGCGATCTGGTGGTCTTGGATTTGAGGGGCCTAGCGAACTTTACCGACTTTTTTCTGCTCGCCACCGGCAGCTCGAGTCGGCAGCTCAGGGCCATTGCCGACGCTATCGAGGAGCAACTCGCCCGAAACGGCGTCAAGCCGGATCACGTGGAGGGCTACACGCATGGTGACTGGATCTTGATGGACTACGTGGACTTCATCGTTCATGTCTTCACCCCGCGCAGTCGGGCGTACTACAACCTGGAGCGGTTGTGGGGGGACGCGGCTCGACTCGCCATCGCCAGCTGAAGGTCCAGGATGTCCGACGCGACGGAAACGACAGGCAAGGCGGCACGCGCGCTTTCCAGCGCGTTCATTGCTCACGATCCTCAGATGATCGAGGTGGTTGCCTTGCTGCGGCGCCTGTCCGACGCTCCGACCAATGTATTGCTTTCCGGCGAAAGCGGAACCGGAAAGGACTTGGCGGCCAGCGCGCTCCACTACTGGGGAAAGCGGGCCGACCATCCGCTGGTCAGAGTCGATCTTCCCTGTATTCCTGGTGACCTCATGGAAAGCGAGCTGTTCGGATACGAGAGAGGCGCATTCACCGGCGCCCGAGAGGCCAAGCCCGGCAAGCTGGAACTGGCGGGGGAGGGTACGATCTTCCTCGATCAGATCGGCGAGCCGGAGCCGACGCTTCAGGCCAAGCTGTTGCGGGTGGTGGAGGATAAGACCTTCGAGCGGGTAGGGGGTACCCGAACGCTCACCCTGGGGGCCCGCATCGTGGCATCGAGCAGCGGTGACTTGATGGAGGCGGTGGAACGCAATTCCTTCCGTCGTGACTTGTTTCACCGGCTCAGCGTGTTCTGGATTCAGCTGCCGGCGCTACGGGACCGCCGGGACGACATCGTTCCCCTGGCACAGTACTTTCTGAAGCGAGAGGGCGAGAGATTGGGTGGGAGTTTTCCCGAGGAGTTTTCGAGCGGGGCTTTGGAGGCGCTCCAGAGCTACCTGTGGCCGGGTAACGTGCGAGAGCTCAGGGGGGTCGTGGAGCGGGCGGGGCTGATGGCCCGTGGGTCTCGCATCGAGCGGGAGGACCTGCCCGTTGCCATACTGGACAGTCCGTCGGTCGTGTTCCGACTCGGTAGCGAGCACAAACCGACCTTGGCGGAATTGGAGAAGGACTATATAGAGCGAACGCTCCGTCACGTTCGGGGGAATCAAACTCGTGCGGCGAGGATCCTGGGAATCAGCCGAAAGGCACTGTGGGAGAAGCGCCGGCGGTATGGTTTGGACTAAACTGATCGAGAAAGAGGGTTCGCGGGGGCGGAGATGCGACTCAGAACGCTTTTAAGCTTGCTGCTGATTTTCGGGCTGGTTTGGTCCCTGGCATCGACCATTGCTATGAACCGGGACCCGGTGGAGATCAGTCTGGCCTTGATCCCTCCCCTCAATGTGGAGCTGTGGATGGCACTGCTGGGCGCCTTCGGTGCGGGAGCGGCCCTCATACTGTTCTTTGACCTGGCGGGAGGCGTTCGGCGCTTCGCCAGGAACAGGGAGGCGCGGCGGCTCCACCGCGCGCATGAAAGGACCGAAGATCTTTATTTACAGGGTCTTGACGACATGGTCAACGGGCGCTACCAGCAGGCGGTCGCCCAGTTCGATAAGGTGCTGTCTCGGGAGCCGGACCATTTGAACGCCCTCATCAAGCGGGGCGACAGCCTGCAGACGCTGGAGCGGCATCGGGAAGCGGCCCAATCGCTGGAACGAGCCATGGCTCAGGCGCCCGAGCACTTGGTGGCCCTCTACTGTCTGTCGGACGTGTACCACACCCTTGGTGACGGGGCGCGCGCCGAAGAAGTCCTCAAGCGCATCATTCAGATCGACCCGCAAACCACCGTCTCCGCGCACCGGAAGCTGCGCGACCTCAAGATCGAGCAGAAGAACTGGCAGGCTGCCGACGAGCTCCAGCCGAAGATAGAAAAGATGGTCACCTTGAGCGGGGAGAAAGAGGCAGCCCGCCGCATGTGGATCGGCATCCGTTTCGAGGTCGGGCGGCAACGGCTGGCGCAGGGGGAGCTCAAGGAAGCCATCGCGGCGTTCCAATCGGTCCTCAAACGGGATGGCCAGTTTGTCCCCGCCTACCTGAAGCTCGGTGAGGCACATATGAAGGGAGGGGGTACCGACGAGGCTCTCGCCGCCTGGCGCAAGGGTCATGAGGTCACCGGATCGACGGAGCTGCTGGCCGCCGTTCAGAATCATTTCCTCACCATCGAGAGGCCCGAAGAGGCCATCGGCACGTGGAAGCAGGCGATCGTCTTGTCCGAGAACGAGGCGCCCCTCCGATATAGCCTCGGTAAACTGTACTATCGTCTCTTCATGCTCGACGAAGCTCTTAAGGAGTTCCGACTGATTGAGGACACGGTGAGCGGCTTGCCCGCGCTTCACGTCTTCATCGCGCGAGTCTTGGAGAGTAAGGGCGACTTCAAAGGAGCTCTCAGCAAGACCAAGACCGTGCTCGGTGAAGTGGGGGGGTTAATGCAGGACTACAGCTGCGACTCCTGCCACCGTCAATACAACGAATGGCGGGACTACTGCGAGCGCTGCGGCCAGTGGAATACGATTGCCCTTGACGTCCGCGCCGCCACTCGACCCGAGCCCTCCATTCTTCCCGCCCCCACCTGGTCGACGTCCTAGAGATGACCGGCCGCCTGGGATCGATCCTGGGTGGCCTGGTGGCGTTCGGGTTTCCCTCCAACTGCGTCGTTTGTAAGACACCTCTGGAATGGCCTCTCCCTGGGCCGGTCTGCGAGCCCTGCTGGCGGTCGCTTCCCAGGATTGAATGGCCCTATTGCAGCCGATGCGGCATCCCGTACGAGGAGACCGTCGCCGAAGGGCTGTGCGGACCCTGTCGCGTCGAGCCACGGCGACGGTTCCGTCGAGCCCGCGCCATGGGTCGATATGAAGGCGCTCTGAAGGAGACGATCCTTTCGATGAAGTTCGGCGGGAGGCCCAGGTTGGCAACGGCGTTGGGGCGGCTCGCCTTCAGCAGCCAGATCCTCACCGGGGAGCTCGAGGTGGGGGATGCGGTCGTCCCGGTTCCCCTTCACTGGAGGCGACGACGGGAGCGCGGTTTCAACCAGGCCGAGCTGTTGGCAAGGGCCATTGCCAAGGCTGCCAGAAGACCCTGTAGCCGAGCCCTCGTCAAGATCACTCAGCGACCCCCGCAAGCGGGGCTCAGTGCGGCAGCGCGTCGGCGGAACGCGGCGGGAGCCTATCGCGCCCGCCTTCCGGCAGGTCTGGTGGGAAAGCGTCTTCTCTTAGTGGACGATGTGTTCACCACCGGCGCGACCGTGGAAGAGTGCTCGCGGGCGCTTCTCCGGGCGGGGGCCAGATCGGTGGACGTCTTGACCGTGGCTCGAGTCCCCTGAGGCGGCGTTTCTGACGGCTCGTCCAGCGTTCTGCCTATTTTGTGATCGCTCGCGCGGAACGGATCTAGAATAAAAGGCCTGTGATCGGAGGGACGCAGATCAGAACAGGAGCGCACATGTGGAGGCGGAGCCTTTTCTTGTTGAGCCTACTTCTCCCTGCGATGGTGGTCTGGTCCGGCCATGGGCTGGCATGGAGCGCCGTCGCCCACAGCATCGCCCTAGAAAAGGCCATCGAGGTATTACCCAGACCCCTCAAGGGCTTCTACGAAAAACGCGAGTCGTATGTCTTGCGGCATCTTGAAGATGCCACCATCGGCTCACCGAGGACGACCTTCGAGGTGGATTCGCTGGAGCCGTTTCCCTTCGAGGATCTTCCGCTGGACCGGGAGTCCGCCATCGAGAAGTATGGTGAGGAGAAGGTAGGAGAAGTTGGCGACCTCCCCTGGAAGCTCATCGAGGGCTACCAGAAACTGGTGCAGGCCTTCCAGCAGAAGGATCTGGAGGCCATCGACACCGTCTCTGCGGAGCTGGTGTTGTACCTCAACGACCTCCATCAGCCTCTGAACGTCTCGAAGCTTGGCGACGGAGTGATCGTCGGGCAGGAGGGTTTTCGGGAGCGTTTCGACAGCCGGCTGCTCGAGATCTACGGCAGCGAGTTGGAGGTCAAAGCGGCCACCGCCATCTACCTCGACCGGCCGGACCAGTACCTCATCTCTGTTCTGGTGCGGTCCTACGTGTGGGTGGACAACCTACTTCTGGTTGACTATTTCTCCCGATTGGGTGTCTCGAGTTATGACCGGTTCTACTACGAGGGATTGTGGCTGCGGGCCGAAGACATCGTCAACGAACGGATTTCGGACTCTGCCAAAGACATCGCCAGCTACTGGTATACGGCCTGGAGCAAAGCGGGGAAGCCGGAGCTCCCGAACCAGCAGGGTGCCCAATGAATCACCTGCACCCTGCGCGAGGAGCCTTCAGCTGTGGCGCAGTGCGAAGCACGGAGTCACCCGGCCGTGGGGGTGGGGCCCCACGGCACTGATGAAAGAGCGAGCCCGGCGCGCCGCCGTCCGCAGTGAGCCTGCGAGCGGAGGACAGCGAGCGAACGAAGAGAGAGCGAGCACTGAGAAACGCGCCGACGAAAACCCGAAGCCGTGGGGGTGGGGCCCCGCGGCATTAAGCACTAGAGAAGCTCCTCACCGTGAAGGCGTCGATCCCTAAATAGACCAGGACCACCCAGGCCGCCAGCAGAAGCCAGAACGCCAGCCTGAGAACCGGTCTGTACTGCACCCTTCTCAGCAGCCCCTCCCCCAGCACATACATTTCGTGGCACTCAATGGCGAAGGGCGGAAAACCAAGGAAGCCGGCGATCGGCATCTCGAACAACGGCGACCCGCCAAAGAAGGGGATGTTGTAAACCCACTTGCTACCTGCCCAGAAGTTCCAACACTCCCACAGAAGGCCGCACACCATGCCCGCCCCCACCAGTCGATAGAGCTTCGCCGGTCCCCGCTCGCGGATGTCTGTCAGAATGCCACTCCCGCCCAGCCGAAAGTTAACCGCGGCCAACAGGCCAGTTGGGCCCAGCCACACCATCGGGAAGAAATATGTTGGCCAGAGAGCTGGAATGACACTGCCCACCAGACCCACCCAGAGGAGAAGACCGGGGAGTCCGGGAGGTATCGTCCGGCCGGAAAAAGAGCCCGGCTGCCAAACGGTTTCGAGGAGCTCAGCGGTCACGAAAATCCCGGGCAACACGGTGGCAAACGCGACCGAATAACCGAGCCATCGCAGAGGTAGGTTCGACGGGATCTCGAGGTAGTGCCAGTTGTTCAGGCGGAAGTTGTAGGCCTCGAAAATCAACCAGATAACAATGGATAAGGCGAACACCTGGGGGGCTTGCCGGTTGCGCAAGAGTGCGCTTCGCCCCGTCCGGTGATGAAGCCAAGCGTCGGCGAAGACGATGTAGCTCCACCAAGCGAACGAGTAGTACCAGGTGGCGAACGGCTCCCGTCCGCTGAGCATGCCGGCGGTCGCACAGACAAATACCGCTCCGCCGGCTGCCATCAAGAAAGAGTCCAATCGATCTCCCATCGGTCGGGATTCCATGATCGCCGTGTTCCCTGGTTGGGTGGCGGTGACCAGCAATGCTACAATAAACAAAGGAGAGTCCACCTTCCTATCGTGACGGCGGAAGAGGCAAGCACGCATGAGACTTGAGATCGATTCTTCCGGCGAAGTGAAAATCGTCCGCATCAAGGAAGATAAGCTCGTTTACCCGAAACTGACCGATTTCCTGGGCCAGGTAAACCGACTGGTGGAGTCCGGAACACGGAAAATGATCATCGATCTCTCTGCGGTGAGCTACCTGGATAGCGCGTCGATCGGCTGCCTCATGGACATCTATCGTTTGCTGTCGGAGCGTACGGGATCGGTCAAGCTGGTGGGTCTTCAGGAGCGCGTGCAAACGATGATCCATCTGACGGGCCTACAGAACCTGGTAGAGATCTTCCGGGAAGAGAAAGCCGCCCTGGAGAGCTTCTAGAGCTCCTGGTCGGGGCGTGGGACAGAGACTATGAAAAGAGCCAAGACAGGCCAGGTCGGGACGGGAGAGGTTAGGAGAGTGAGAAGGGAGAATCCATGAAGAGACTAGTCGGCGTTTTATTGCCCCTGGTTTTGGTCGCTCTTCCCGCGGTGGTGGCGCAGGGCCGTCAGGGAGAAAGCAAGGCAAAGCAGGTCCGGGGACCTGGGATCGAGGTGACTCCGGAGGAGCACGATTTCGGCAAGGTCCAGCAAAACGCCAAGCTGGAGACGGAGTTCGAGATCCGGAACATCGGCACAGAGGAGCTCAACATAGGACGCATCTCGACTTCCTGCGGTTGCACGGCGGCACTTACCTCCGAGAGGTTTGTCAAGCCCGGGGAAACCACCAGGCTCAAGGTGACCCTGGAGACGCGGATGTACCAAGGTGCGATCGAACGGAGCATCTCCATTGCCACCAATGCCGCCAACAAGAAGATTGCCACGGTCAAATTGAAGGCGTTCGTCGTGGAGTCCAATGAGGACTCCTCGCGGAGCTAGCTTTCACCGGGAGCGGGGAAGCGCCGTCACGGACGCTCCGGCTCAGGAGACGAGCTCGGTGATGGGAGTCTCGGCCGAGGGGACTGCCGAGGCGACTCGCTCCGCCGGTTCAGGATAGCTCACATGCTCCCAGCACTCCGCAGAGGCCAGGATCTGTCGGACGAGCTGCGTGTGGAGGCTGTGCCCTGCTCGGACCGCTACGATGTGAGCCAATAACGGGCGTCCTAGCAAGGAGAGGTCCCCCAGGATGTCGAGGATCTTGTGGCGAACGAACTCGTCCGGAAAGCGGAGAGGATTGTTGAGCACTCCCGCCTCGCCCAGAACCACGGCATTGTCCAAGGATCCTCCCAGAGCGAGCCCCGCCTGGCGAAGCTGTTCTACGTCCTTCAGAAATCCGAATGTACGAGCCGGCGCGATCTCTTCGACGAAGGAGGTTTCATCGATTTCGAGAGAGCGCTGTTGGTGTCGTAACAAGGGGTGGTCGAAGTTGATGGTGTAGCTCACTCGAAGTGAATCGGAGGGATATGCGGCGACTCGACTTCCGTCTGATTCCACTGCCACCGGGCGAGTTAGCTTCAAATAGGAGCGCTGGCGCGCCAGGTGTCGTATCCCCGCCTCATGGATCAGATAGACAAAAGGTGCGGCACTGCCGTCCATGATGGGGACCTCGGGGGCATCGAGCTCCACGATGGCGTTGTCTACGCCAAGAGTGGCCAGAGCGGCCAGTAGATGCTCCACCGTCTCGATGCGGACCCCTTTTCTAGACAGGCAAGTCGCGTGATTGAGACGAGCGATATGCTCTGATGTCGCGGGTATCTCACAATGGCTGCGGTCCACCCTTCTGAAAACGATGCCGGTATCCGCCGGCGCCGGCTTCAGGGTCAGCCTCACCTTTCGTCCCGAGTGGAGACCAATCCCGACACAGCCGCTTTCGCGTTTCAAGGTCCTTTGGAGATGCATGATTCCTTTGAGACCCCTCAATAAGAGCCGGCGAAAGAGTCAGCAAGCTCCATGCCAGTAAGATGTCCGCCCGCTAAGATATTAAACCATTTAAAATCAGCAGCTTGGACGCGCGGCTCCGGTGCTGGCGTTTTCGCTGTGTCATGTTTGCCACAGAAGACCCTTCCAACTGTGCCATCTGCGCAACAGGTTTCTTTCCGGAAGCCTAGACTTCTGCTAACATGACTTGTTCCCCAGAACAAAGTCTAGCCCCGTCTTCGGCAACCGCGCACCCACGCCGGGTCGCGGGAGGAGGCGGGTGGCGACTCCGGTTCGGCGATCGAAGTGAGCCGTAGCGTGGGGAGCTGAGCAGGGAGAACGGAATGGAGTTCGGTGCTTATCTACAGAAGGGCATTCAGATCCTTCAGCTCGACACCAACACCATCCGGGAGGTCTACCGAGACGAAGACGCTCTTCTTCCCGCCATACTCTTCGTGGCACTCGCCGGCTTGGCCAGCGGAGTAGGACAATTCAGCATTCAGGGTATGTTCCTTGGGGTGCTGTTGATGACGCTCGTTTCCTTTGTATGCGTCGGTTTGCTGCACGCGTTGGCTCGGCTTTTCGGCGGAACCGCTACCTTTCTGGAGCTCTACCGACCCTTGGGGGCGGCAGCACCCGTTCACTGGGTGCTTGCTGTACCTTTTCTCGGACCGGTTCTCGGTTTACTGGCCGCACTCTACAGTTTGGTGGTGGCGGTCATCGTGGTTGAGACCGCCGGGGAGCTTCCACGTTCCAAATCGCTGGTCGTGGTAGGTATCTTCCTGGTGTTGACCCTGTTTCTGTATCTTATCTTCTTCGCGGTGATCGGGTCGCTCGCATTGCTCAGGTGGTTGGCGTCTTGAAAATCTCGGATCGCTCTTTCCATCAACCCTCGAGCCTCCCCTAGTCATCCCTACCGGCCTACCGGCGGTTGGACGCCACTCGGGGCCGCTCCACCAAGTCAGCGCGCTGTTACCGGCACAAGTTCCCGAGCATGCGATTTGCTCGCTGGCTGCTCCCGGCAAGTCAGCAAGCTACCGCCCTGATGCCCCGATGTGCTAGTTTTCGGCGGCGGGGTGCCGCCGGCATGGCAACGGAGGTCGGGCGGCGTCACGTTTACCTCCTTCTCATCCTAGCGGAGACGGGTGCGTCATGTGGAAAACCTTCCGTCGCGATTTTTTCGACAACCATCATCGAAGGGTGAGTCTTCTGTTTCTCATCCCTTTCGTCTTGGTCTCCTTGGATCTTTTCGCCGTTCTCATCAGTCGTGATTGGTCCCTGTCGGGGATTCTTGTCGGCGAGTGGGGGGTCGCTTTCCGGGTGCTGCTCATCGCCGGGTTGGCGCTAGGTCTCTATCGGGCTCGGGGCTGGAGAGATGGCTACACCTTGACGCTGTTCATGCTGATGCTTCTGAGTGTCTACCAGTTTCATACCGTCGAGAGAAGAATGGTGGCGGATGGTTTTTTCTATTTTTCTTACGTGCAATCTTTCTGGAAAGACTTCGATGTCGACTTCGAGAACGAGTACCGCCTGCACGGGCTCCTGGAGCGCGACAGTATCGAGATTCCGACGCAAACCGGATACCGCAGGAGCATTTTCTCGGTCGGACCAGGCGTTTTCTGGTCTCCCTTCTTTCTGCTCGGGGAGCTCTACGGTCGTTTGGCAGCTTGGACGGGCCGGGAGGTAAATCTGAAGGGGAATGGTCCCTTTCACTGGAACGCGGTGGCGGTGGGCTCGTTGATCTACGGTTTCCTCACTGTTTTTCTCCTACAGTCTCTTCTCCGGCGTCACTTCAACGGCGCGGCCGCCTTCGCGGGAACGCTCCTTATCTGGCTAGGCACCCAGCTCCATTGGTACATGGTCTACCAGCCGTGGATGAGTCACGCACTGGGAACGTTCACCGCTGCCCTGTTCCTCTGGTCTTGGGATGGCAGCCGATTGGAGAGGGGGTGGAGAAATGCTCTCTTGCTCGGGCTCATCGGTGGTTTACTGGTTTGTGTCCGCTGGCAGAACGGTCTCTTGTTGTTCTTGCCGCTCTTCGATTGGTTGTGGGGCATGTGGCGCCAGGATAAGGCGGTGCTTTTCCGTGGGCCCGTTCTGTTCCTCGGTTTTCTCATCGGGCTTTCGCCCCAGCTTCTTGCCTGGAAGGCGATCTACGGCCAGTACTTGCTCCTTCAGCCACCGCACGGCGCTCGGTTCGTCGACTACTGGAATCCATTCGCTCTCGAGACCCTCTTTTCGTCCCGCCACGGACTGTTGAGCTGGACTCCGGTACTGTGGCTGGGTTTCATCGGTTTGATGCCGCTGCTCAAGAAACGGGTCGCGACTTTCTGGATGATGGCCTTCTGTCTGGCTCTCATGACGTACGTCAATATGTGCATCACCGATTGGTGGGCCGCCAATTCCTTCTCCAACCGTCGATTCGATGGAGCTCTCCCCATACTGGCCTTTGGAGTGGCCTCCTCCTTCGAGCAGCTTCGCCGAATCGTCTTTCGCCGACCGATGTGGGCGGTCGTTGCTCTGCTGGCTTTCTTCCCCGCCTGGAACATGTTGTTCATGGAACAGTACCACCGCCACCAGATTCCGATTGACGATACCGTGTCCTTTACCAGGGTGGTGGCCAACAGTGCCGAAAACCTCTTCCAGGCGGTCGGCTATCCCTTCGCCTGGCCGGCGAATTGGTGGTTTGCCTGGAAGCACGATGCCTCGCCCGCCAAGTTCGACACCGTGCTCGGCCGTTACCTCTTCTTTCCCAATCGCGTCCGGAGCGAGGTCTTGGAGATCGGGGAAGAGGATGGAGGGTTGATGGGCGAGGAATGGGGCGCCCCGGAGCTTCGTTCCGGTCGTTGGGTGCGAGTCACCCGCCGCACCAAGGCGCGGATCTTCGTTCCCTTGGGCAGGGAGGAATCGCTTCGTTTGTCCTTTTCACTTTCCGTTCGACCGGAGCCGGTCGAGGTCGTCGTTGCCGTCAATGGCGATGAAGTGGGAAGATTTCAGGCTGTCCCGGAATTTTCGGAGTACCGGTTGGCTGCTCCCAGTCGCTGGCCGAGGGGCACCAATGTCCTCTCCCTGCACCCCCAATTCGATGAGCAGGGTCAAATCCTACTTCTGGATCGAGTGACGTTCGGTTTAGTCGACCGCTAGTTGCGAGCGCGGTCGCCTCAAGGCAGGAATCGATCCGTCTGCTTCAGTTTCCTGGGGAGGTACTCCTCCAGCACGTAATTGAGACCCCATTTGGCCAGGGCCTGTTGTTCGGCGCGCACTCCCATCTTCACCAGATGGGTGATGGCCTGCGTCCAGGCGGGTTGGCTCTGGAAGAAGGGGTCGTTCTTGAGCGCATCCTTGGCTCGTTTGATGTCGACTTCCTTGAGTGGATGGGTGGGCAGCTTGTAGTCACGGATGTCCTGGGGCGTAACGCCCAAGTAGCGAGCGTTGGGGACGCAGAAGAACTGATTGATATGGGCTGCGTTTCCCGAGCCTACTTTGAGCGTGCGGTAGATATTCGAGATGCCGTAGGGATCGCAGTCGACGAAGGCGTAGACCGGTATCTTCGCTTCTTCGGACAGTTTTCGAATGAATCGTCGCGTGGCGCGAGTGGGGACGCCCCCCATGGACACCAGAATACAATTGGCCTTCTGCCAGAACTTGTGGCTCTGCAGCCGTTGAAACATGCCGCCAGTCTCGATGGCCAGAACGAACTTGGCCTTGGTCTCGAAAGACAGATGCTCGACCGAGCTGGGGATCGAGTAGGCGCCGGAGCCGAAGCGCGTGCAATCGATACGCTCCACCTCCCCGGTCTCGATGTCGGGGTCGTAAACGATGAGCTGGCCTGCTACCGCTCCACCATGCTCGTCGGGAATGAAGCGAAGCTGCTCCCGGCTCACCTGATACATGGAGAACATGGCCTCGATGTCATCCATGACGGTGTCCGACTCGGTCTGTTCCTGAAATCCGGCATCGCCCCAGTTCTTGGATTGGTAGTAGGCATCTCGCTTGGTAGCGAAATCGTTGGACTCGATGAGGTCTTTTGAAAGGGACATCATCCGCAGAGTCTGAGCGAAGGTCTTGACCGTGGTAACGGTGAGGGTGCGAACCTTCTTCTGTTTTCCGATCTCGAGATAGCCGCTCCTCTTGGAATAGCTCACGTTGGAAAGTGAACGGACGGGAAACTTGAGGTCCGGTTTGATGCGTTTCAGGATCTTTTGATTCGTCTCCTCGGCCGTGCCACTGATGAGCTTGAGAGTATTCTGGTCCTGCTGACGATTCTTCCGTTTGACCTCCGCGGCATAACGCTTGGCCTGGGTCGCCTTCATATCTTGCGGCTCCTCTCCAGAGTATCGGTGAGCACCGAGACCGTCTTGTCGCGCTCCCTGTCGGTCAAGGCGAGGATGTCCTGGAGCGCGATTCCGATCTGCGGAATGTACTTCTGGATGTAAGCCAGCTTCTTGGTCTCCGCTGCCTGTCGGCGGCGCCGGCGGATATGGGCGCCGAGCTTTCGCCCCACCTCCTGCAGGCCGAGGCGAAGCTCGCGGAGTATCTCCGGGTAGTGCGCGATGGCTTCCTTGCTTTCGGAAGTAAAGGGAACCCAGACCGAGGCGATGTGAACGAACAGCAGCAGGGGGCCCGTCGGCAAGGCGCCCCGGGATTGCTGGAGTCCGTAGTTGCGCCAGTCCGTCCCGATGACCGACTTAGTGATAGCGCAGGCCGACGCTTGGTATTGAAGAGGTACGCGGTTGGCGACCCGAAGCACGTCCGCTAGCTCCTCCGCAGGCATTGAGCCGCCGTAGGCCGCCCCCACCTCCACCTGGAAGGGAATGCCTCGATAGACGCTCGGTGAGCGGGTGATCGCTTCGTAGAAATCGGCTTCTATCCGCTTCTTGAGGGCGGACACGATAGTTTCCTCGCCAATGGGCGCCAGGCAATTGGTAGGGGGGGCCATGATCTTGACTGCCGGGATGGCGCGATAGATCCTCTCCACCTCTTCCCGAGAGAGGCGGCTGGGACGGCTTTCCCCTTTGAGCCCCGCCTTTTTCAGAATCTCGTCCGCCACCTTGGAGGAGATGCGCGAGAAGTCCGTCTGCAGCGCACTCTTGAGCGAGCGCGAGTCGGTCTCCTTGAGCATCTTGATGAGCGCGCCCAGTTCCACCCCGTGAGGATGAGGTTTGATGGCGATCGTCTCTCGGGGGTGTTGGCGAGTAGCTCGCTCGTAGATCACCTCCTCGCCGGTGGGAGGGGTGTAACGAATCGTCGCATGCGGGTTCGCTATCGCCGTCTGTTCGATGTAATCGTCCACCGATCGGCGACCGCGCTTGTAGATGCCCGCCAGCTCGATCTCCACCCGCGTGCCGTGGTCGAGGGTCCAACTCGAGAGCGTCTCGTCCTTCACGACCTCGGGAGCGTTGCGCCGGGTGTCGATGTGCATTTCGTAGTGATGAGCCGGCTTGCTTTTCCCGGTTCGCGACCAGATGCAAACCGGCTTTCCCGTCGTGAGTTGGCCATACATGGCGGCGGCCGAGATGCCGATGCCCTGCTGGCCGCGGCTCTGTTTCAAGGTGTGGAACTTGGATCCATAGAGGAGCTTGGCGAAGATCTTCGGGACCTGAGCCCTGACGATGCCGGGGCCATTGTCTTGAACCGCCACCCGAAACCGGTCTTCCGCCAGGGTGTGTATGCTGACCGCGATCTCGGGGAGAATGCCGGCTTCTTCACAGGCATCGAGAGAGTTGTCGACCGCTTCCTTGACGGTCGTCAACAGAGACTTTTGCGGATTATCGAAGCCCAAGAGGTGGCGGTTGCGGGTGAAGAACTCGGATACCGAGATCTCCCTTTGCCTGGTGGCGAGTGTCTCCGCGGACACTCGGGGCGGACTCTTGGGGACCGACTCTGTCGATGAGGGCTGGGGGCTTACTAGCTTCAGAGAAGATCGCTTCCGGCGCTCCTTGGCGGTGAGTGGAAGCTCGATCTGCTTCGACTCCCCCTTGACCACGCGCAAGGATCGTTTGGCGGCCGGAGCCTTTTTTTTCGCGGCGCGGTTGGAACGCGCTTCCGATCTGGGGGGCCGGGAGGACCCGTCTCCCGACCGTGACTTGGGACTCTCCTTACGCTTTGGCTTGTGCCCTCCCAACGCCCCTCCTTTGGGACTCACCTCGGTGGCCACACGAGATCGAAATCCCCAATCAACGTGATTGTGAAGAAACCATTATAGAGTAAAACCGAAACGCGTGTCGCCGTTTTGACCGATCGACTTAGGGCTGGTACTCTGAGAGAGATTCTTGGTCGACACGACTAGAGAGGTAGGCAGTCATGGTGAAGAAGCTCCTTTTCGCTGCCGTGGTCCTGGCGGGTGTGCTCCTTCTCGCCATCGCCGTTGTCTTCTTGGTGGATTTCGATTCACCGGAGTTGGGGATGGCCGTTCTCGAAAAGGTGAACGAGACAACCGGTGTCGAGCTCGCGGTCGGGAGGTACCGACTGAATCTGATCCGTGGGCTCGAGCTGGAGGAGGTCGAGGCAACCACCTCTGTTCCCAACGGGTCCCTGAAGGCGCATCTTGACGGACTCATCCTGAAGCACCGCCTCCTTCCTTTGTTGACGGGTAAGGTTGCGGTGAAGCAGATCGTGCTCCGTCGCCCCGAGTTGGAGCTCACCGAGGGAGGCGCCAAGACGAGGCAGGGGGGGAAACCGCGAGCTAACGCCGGTCGCGGCGGAGCAAAGCTGGGACAAGAGTCTCCAACAGGCGAGGGAGAACCGCTTCCGGCGGAGCCCGGCGGGGGATTGGCGCTCGAGATTTCCGAGATCCTCATCGAGGACGGTTCCATCCGGCTGTTCCGCGAGGGCGGCCAGCAGAGCACCACTTCCATCGAAGGGATCGACGTCTTGCTTCGAGATCTGTCTTTCAACCCCAGAGCGCTCTCTCTCATTCACGCGCTTTCCGCGGAGGGGCGGCTGAGCATCGACTCGTTGTCGTTGGACGGCACCGAGGTGCGGGAAGTCAGCGGCGGGATGAAGCTCGAAAACGGCACTCTGCAAGGACAAGACTTCGCCTTCCACACCGAGCAGGGGGAGTTTCATGCCGAGCTGGCGGTGGACTTCAATCAGATCCCCTTGGGTTACACGCTCTCTCTGCGAGGGGATCCACTCGACGTGAATGCCATCGCCGGTTCGGCGGACGGCGGCTTCGGGCCGGGCCTCCTGGAGCTCGAGGCAAAGGGCTTCGGCACCGATTCCAGGGGAATCAAAGGCAAAGGGGTGCTTCGACTGGCGGCGGGAAACCTGCCATCGAGCCCGGCATTGGTGGGCGTCGAGAAAGTGCTGGGGCGAGGAATATCTTTGGTGGGAGCGCCCTACCAGGCCACCGACGCACCCTTCCACATCGAGAGCAACGTGCTGACGCTGGAGCGTTTCCAGTTGGAAACGCCGCAAGCGGCGATCGACTTGAACGGAAGCGTGGACCTCGACGGCCCCTTGGCGCTCCACCTGACCCTGCGAACTCCCCGGGAGGGGCTGGTCATCGAGGAAGTACCCGCCGAGGTGCTCGATGCCTTGACGAACGACGAGGGATGGGTCTCCATCCCCCTGCGCGTCACCGGAACCCGAGATGAGCCCACCGTGCTCCCCGACTTGAAGGCGTTGATGGCCGGACAGGGCACGAAGAGGCTTCTCGAACAGGGGGTCAAGAGCTTCTTCCAAGAGAGACCCAACTAGACTCAGCTGGGTGGGCGCGATGGCGGAGTCGACCGCGACGGACCGTCGCTGGTCCCGACCGGAGGGGGCTGGAATCGCAGGTAGGCGATCTGTTCGGAGAGCAGGCCGAACAGGAAGAGAATGGCGGAAGCGGTGAGGAAGAGCACCGAGGTGTCGGTCACGTCTAATTCCGTGGCAATCGTATAGATCGAATAGCCGAAGCCGAGCGCAAAGAAAGAGGCAGCGACCGGCAGGAAGACCCGCAGCGGGCTAAACAGCGTCACCATCCGCAAGATGATCACCAAGAATCTCACGCCTTCACGCCATGGGTGCATCTTGCTCCGAGAGAGGGAGGCCCTTTGTTTTCCCTCCACGGCAACGAAGCACAGGTTGTAGCCTGCTCGCACGAAAGCCATGGTGCTGGTGGTGGGGTAGCTGAACCCATTGGGTAGGAGATGCAGAAACTCTCGAAGCCGATCGCGCCGGGCGGCTCGGAAGCCCGATGTCAGATCGGGGATCTTCTGGCCGCACAGGTAAGAGGCGAGACGGGCGAGTAAGAGATTCCCCAGGCCCCGGGACAGCGTGGCCTGCGCGTTCCAGGCTCGCGCCCCGACCACCAGATCGTATTCGGGGAGCGGCGCGATCAACTTGGGCGCGTCCTGGGGGTCGTGCTGTCCATCCGCGTCCAGAAGCAGTACCAGATCGCCCCGCGCCTCGCGGATCGCGGTTTTCACCGCGGCGCCGTTTCCCTTGTTATAGGGATGGCGTACCACGCGGGCCCCGGCGACGCGCGCCGCTTCCGACGTTCTGTCGGAAGAGCCGTCGTCCACCACCAGGATCTCCAGCCAGTTTCCCGCTGTCTTCACCCTTTCGATGAGCCCTCCAATGGAGTTCTCCTCGTTGAAGGCGGGAATCAAGACGCTGACCCGGTCCGACTCAGCCATATCAGCTGCTTTTCCTGGCGGCGGGCTCCTGTACCGACCTTTTCGCGACCTGGCTCGATGACACCTGGTCTTCCAGACGCCGTTGTCGGTAAAGAACTTCTTCTAGCAGGCGCCTCACCGAGCCCATGATGTCCGCCACCAAACCGATGAGGACGATCTGGAATCCGACGATCAACAGCACACCAGCCGCCACCACCGACTGAACGTGTCCTTGACCCTCCCCGATCCAGACGAAGTAAAGGTAGCGAGCGGAAAGGAAGAGGCCGGCGGCCAGAAAGATGGCACCGATATAGCTGAAGATCTTGAGCGGCTCGTACATCGCGTAGATTCTCACGATGGTGGCGGCCGAACGCTTGACGTAGTTCCAGTCGCTGGAGATCAGCCGGCTAGGCCGTGTCTCGCGTGAGGATATCGGGATCTGGGCGATGGCCATCCGTTTCTTCCCCGCCTGGATGATGGTCTCTAGCGTGTAGGTATAGTCAGAGACCACGTTCAGCCTTTGTGCCGCGTTGCGGGTGAAGGCCCGGAACCCACTGGTGGTATCGGGCACCTTCGTGCCCGATACCTTCCGCACCACCCAACTGCCCAGGGCCTGGAGCTTCTTCTTGGCGAGAGAGAAGTGCTCGAGGTTCTTGACCTGGCGATCCCCGATGACGATCTCCGCTCGGCCCTCGAGGATCGGTGCGATGAGCCGCGGGATCTCGGTGCCGGGATACTGGCCGTCTCCATCCGTATTGACGATGATGTCGGCCCCCAACCGAAGGGCGGTGTCGATCCCGGCGGTGAAGGTAGCGGCCAGGCCTCGGGTTCGCTCGAATCTTACGACGTGGTCCGCACCGTGCTGGGTCGCGATCTCGGGCGTTCCGTCGGTGGAGCCGTCGTCCACCACCAGAACCTGGACTTCATCCACCCCGGCAATGTGTCGAGGGATCTCAGCGAGCGTCAGGGGAAGCGTATCCGCTTCGTTGAGGCACGGGATCTGGACGATGAGTTTCATGGTTTATTGCTCGCCCGACTCGTTAACGTCATCCCGGGCTCCACCGTCGCCAGACTATACGTTAAAACGGAAGATGACCACATCGCCATCCGCCAGCGGGTAGTCCTTGCCTTCCAGACGCAAGCGTCCTTTTTCCCGGCAGGCGTTCCAGGAGCCCTGACTCTTGAGCACATCGTAGGACACCACCTCGGCCCGGATGAAGCCGCGCTCCATGTCGCTGTGCACGCCTCCCGCCGCGACCGAAGCGGAGGTACCGCGAGGGATGATCCAAGCGCGAGATTCCTGCTCCGCACTGGTGTAGAAGGTGATCATGGCCAGAAGCTCGAACGCCGCGGACACGATGCGCTCGATCGTATCGTTGGCCAAGCCCAGGTTCTCGCGAAAGGCTCGGGCGTCCCCGGGCGCGAGCTCGGCGATCTCTGCTTCGATTCTTGCCGAGACGAAAGCCAAGCGTACCTTGGGAGCTGTTGCCCATTGCGTCAGGCCGAGCCTTTCCGGTAAGTCTTGCTGGGCGATGACGTCCTCTCCCACATTCACGCCCAAGAGCAGTGGCTTCACCGTGAGCAAGGCATAGCCGCGCAGCCGATTCTCATCCTCCGAGGAAAGCATCGAGCGCAACGGCAGACCCTCTGCCAGGCTCTCTCGGGCACGCTCCAGGGCCGCCTCCTCTTGCCCATCAACTTTCTTGCCTTTACCGGCGTCGGCTCGCAGCCGTTCTAGCCTGCGCTCCACCAGCGCCAGGTCGGCCAGTGTCAATTCGAGCTCCACCATCTCGATGTCCCGGGCCGGATCCACGGACCCCTCGGGATGGGCAACCGAGGGCTCCTCGAAGCCGCGCACGACGTGAACCAACACGTCCACCGAGCGGAGCGCGGGCAGATCCAGCTTTTCCGATTCACCTTTCACTAAACCCGGGAGGAGGACGAACTGTATGGTCGCTGGAACGGTCTTCCGTGATGCATGCAAGCGACTCAATTCTTCCAGCCGCTCGTCTGGAATCCTGAGAACCCCCAGTTGAACCTCACGGCCCGAGCTCGAGGCGACGGCGTGCGTCAACAGGGAAAAGAGTGTCCGACGGCCTGACCCCGCCAGGCCCAGAATCCCCGCTTTCATCGGAACGGCATCTTACTATGAGCCCTCAGCTCGCGCGCAGTCGCGAAGCCGACGGAGCGCGAAGGCCTGGGGGTGGGGCCCCAGGCCAGAAAAAGGAAGAGCCCTCAGCTCGCGCGCAGTCGCCGGCCGCAGCGACGCCTGTCGAGCGGAGGCCAGGGCCGAACGAAGAGTGAGGCCCGAACTGAGAAAAGCCGACGGAGCGGCGAGCGCCCGAACGAGGAGTGAGGGCGCCAGAGT